>CAMOQY010000007.1 GCA_946623295.1 uncultured Lachnospiraceae bacterium
AGCTCATACTGCGGCGCATACTGGAGGCCAGCCAGATGGATATGACTATGGTATCGGACGCCGAGATGGCGAGCCAGATGTCACAGGTGGGAGACGTATTAAAGTACGGCCTGATCGTGGTGTCCACGGTACCCATGCTCATGCTCTTCCCCTTCGTGCAGAAGTTCTTCAACAGAGGCGTCATGATGGGCGCTCTCAAGGGCTGACGGAAAGGAGGTCTCAGTGAAAAAGCTGATAAAGCCATTACTCATAGGTATCGGAGCGGCAGCCCTTGCCGCGGGAGCTTTCTTCGGCGCGCGGGCGGTGACGCTCGGTGCTGCGGACAGTGAGACCGAAGCGGCGCAGGCTCCTTCGGATCAGGCAGCCGGCGCGACGCTGGCCGAGTTCTCTGATTATGAGTTATTCTCCGAAGTTCCCCGCATGGCCGCGGCGGATGCCCGCTACGAGAGGGCCGTGGACGACGGGGCCGGCACCTATGGCATAAGCGTATACGGAACGACGAAGGCGGATTACGACGCCTATCTTTCGCTGCTTGAGGCAGACGGATATGAGAGGTACGCGGACAACGGCGAGGGAGGCCTGGAGGGATACGTCTACAAAACATATCTGCAAAAGGGCGTGCTGCGTCTTTCCGTGACGCATATTACCGCGCTGGACCTTACCAGGGTCACAGCCTGCGAGGGCGGTGTGTGGCCGGAGCACCTGAGGTACGAGGATTCACATATCGAAGATAACGACGCGTCGGCAAAGACCACGCTGTATCAGGGCGAGCTGTATGACGTGGCGCTGAGTTTTGTGATAAGGCTCAAAAACGGCCGCTTTATCATCAACGACGGCGGTAACGACGTGGATATGCCTTATCTGATAGAGGACCTGGAGGCCCTGACTCCCGATGGCGAAAAGCCTGTGGTCGAGGCCTGGTTCATATCCCACGCCCATACGGACCACATGGGCGTCTTCAAGGGATTTTTTGAGAAAAAAGAATACCTGGACAGAATATTCGTAGAAAACGTCTACTTTAACGATATGAGCGAGGAAGCCGAGAAATACAATAATCAGTTCGAAAAAGTCACCGCTATGCTCAATTACGTCCGCGGCGTGCCTCACATGATGACCTCCACCGATGGGACAGCTCCGGAGATCCATGAGATGTCGACGGGGGATAGGTATTATTTCAGCGACATAACCGTAGACGTGATCTTCTCGTCGGAGATGATGGCTGACTATACAAAGTGGGGTAATCAGAACGGCGCCACCACCTGGCTCATGTATACCATCGAAGGTCAGAAGCTGCTTTTCTCGGGCGACGGCACGTTCGACGAACAGCAGGCTATCATGGAGATCTATGACAGCGCGTACTTCGATCTGGACTTTTTCACCACGCCCCACCACGGCTACGATGTATTCGACCAGTTCACCGATCATTTTACCGGGCTGAAGACAGTCTTGTACTCCAATCCTCTGAAGTGGCTGGCCGGATCCGGTATGGAGTCCGGCAGCAGCAGCCACACAGTGGCCCTGAAGCATCTCAATGATATCAGTCAGGAATCCTACGCCTTCGGAAAAGGGACCGTGGTTTTCGAGTTTCCCTATGAGGTAGGAACCGCCGTGACCATGCCGGAGCGCGAATGGACACATAATATCATGCCCCCGTCGTGGAAATGGGAAGAGTAGGAGGGAGCGGATATGAAGAAAAAAACGATCATTCTTGTATCGTGTCTTACAGCCCTTCTGACCGCTGCCGCGGGTGTGGCAGGCTGGCTGAGCGTGCGGGACGGCAGCTCCGATGAAAAGAACAGGGCGGGCATCGAATGGTATAATCCGGATGTACCGGAGTATACCATCACTACAGCTCAGGAACTGTACGATATGGCACAGCTGAGCCGGTATTATGATTTTGCCGGGCAGACGTTCCTTCTTGGAAACGACATCGTTTTTAATGAGGGCACGCCCGAAGAATGGGGAAAGGAACCCCCGGAGTCGCTCTGGAAGAGCCCTGTTTTCGGATTTGCCGGGACCTTTGACGGACAGGGGCATACCATCCGCGGTATCTACGCGCTCGGAGGGTATAATCTCGTGCCTCTGGACGCTTATTATGAAGATCATCCCCCCGTGGAGTACTGGAGCGCGAAGATGCTGTATCTGCCCACGGGTATTTTCGCCTATACAAAGGACAGCTGCGTAATTAAGAATCTGAAAGTTACCGACAGTATCTTTTATAACTGGGCCAATACCGGAGGCGGCAGCATCGTGGGCAACGGCGCGGGAACGCTGGACACCGTATACAGCAATGCCACTATGGTTGGTTACTTCCAGAATACAGGCGGCCTGGTGGGTCTGGTAGAGAACGGTGTATTCCATCTGAACAACTGCTGGTTTGACGGCGAGCTGCGGATGGAAGGTCCGAGAGGCTTCTCCGGCGGCGGTCTGATCGGCTCGATAAAGAAATCCTCGGAGACCACCACCATCACCCACTGTCTGAACACAGCCGGCATAAGCAACGAGTATCTGCAGGATGAGCCCCGTGTGGGCGGCTTTGCGGGTCTTCTGCAGGACGGCGCCCACCTGAAGATAGAGGACAGCCTTGCCGTCGGATCCATTACGGTGGACCGCAACGACAGTGTGGGCACCGCGGTGGGGCGTATGGACGGAAGCGCCACGCTCTCATCCGACAGGTCCTATACGAATCTGGATGCTTATCCCGCCTTGACGGGATTCTGGGGCGGAACGGTCCAGTCCTGCCCCATCGGGCTGAAAAAGGACTGTCTCGTGGGTGAGTCCGCCCTGGCCTGGACGGATCTCGACTATGAGAATTACTGGACGATAACGGACGGCGGCACCCCGCTGCTCCGCACTTTCGCGACGCGGACGAGCGATAAGACGTCGGCAAAAAAAGCTTACGATATCAGCTGGTATGACGAGGGGCAGACAGAGTATACAATCTCGACCCTCGACCAGCTCTACGGCTTTTATATCCTTTCCGCAGAACACGATTTTGCCGGAAGGACCGTGAAGCTTGGCAATGATATCATTGTCAATACGGGCGAGGCAAAGGCCTGGACAGAAAAGGCACCCGAAAAGCCCTGGTACCCGATAAACCGCTTCGCGGGAACCTTTGACGGACAGGGCCATGCCATCTCAGGCGTGTATCTCTTCAGCAATCAGCCCGGGACGGGGCTCTTTACGCATATCACCGCCGCGGGCACACTGAAAAACTTCCGTCTGCTGAACAGCTGCTTCGTCAACCGCGCGAAACAGTTCTCCTTCATGGGCAGTGTCGTGGGCTGCTGCGAGGGCACTGTCGACACGGTATACAGCAACGCCCTCATGAGCGGCAGCGCTGTGAGGAGCGTTGGCGGAATCGTGGGCAATATTACCGGCACGGAAGTAGCTCTGGTCACCAACTGCTGGTTTGACGGTGTCATCGAACTGGGCGAGCACGCCAGCCAGGGCGGCGGCATCGTGGCCCGCAACGAGAACGGTTCGTCGGTGCGTATCCGGCACTGTCTGAATACAGGCAGTATCTCCGGAGGGATACTGAAGGGCGGAATCATCGGCCTGGTCATGAACGGCGTCGTGGAAGTTGCCGACTGTCTGAACGTGGGCACGATCGACGGGGAAAAACACGTCGGGGCAGCTACGAGCTGGATCGAAAAACAGCCCACCCTTTCATTTGAGAATGTCTATGCCGCGGCCGAGAGCTGCATCAATACCGTAGACAATGTGCAGTCCGAGTACACGGGCGGTTGCATGATGATCGGAAGGCAGTATCTGACCGGCGGCAGCGCCTATTCATGGACGATGCTTGATTTCGATGAGTATTGGGCGATCCAGCCCGGCAGTACTCCGATCCTGCAGTCATTCGCCGAAAGCATACCCTCTGTGGACGGCCTTGAAAAGAAGATGGATGTGAGCTGGTACAGCGTACGGGAGAAGGAGTATGTTCTCGACTCCCCGGAGGATCTGTACGGTTTTACATATCTCTCATATAACACGAATTTCCTTCGCAAAACAGTCAGACTGGGAGAAGATATCACCCTGAACGCGGACGGAGGATCCGATCCCTGGTTCCCGGTATGCCGCTTCAACGGCAACTTTGACGGACAGGGCAGGACCGTATCCGGGCTGCATTATTCCGGGGCTCAGTCCGGTACGGGAATGTTCGGTGAGACGGGCGATAAAGCCCTGATCTCGGATTTCAGACTCGTTGACAGCCTCTTTATCCATGAGGGATCGGGCAATGCCTTCATGGGCAGCGTTGTAGGACGGCTCGCCGGCGAGATACGCAGCGTATACAGCAATGCCGAGATCCGTGGCGACCGCCTGGTCTACGGCGGGATCGCCGGCGCCGTGTATGACAGGGAGGCGCTGATCTCCGATTGCTGGTACGACGGGACGGTCAGTCTGGGGCCGAAGGGCGGCTGGTGCGGCGGCATCCTGGGCCTCGCCCGGAGCAATAAGACCATTACCATCGAGCACTGCCTGAACACAGGCTCCCTGCACACGGAGTATAACGACGCCCCCAGTATGGGAGGCCTCTGCGGCCTGGTGCAGGGCGATAAGACCACCCTTACCATTACGGACTCTCTCAGCGCGGGCAAGGTGTCGGCGAAGGACGATCCCGCTTACGTGGCGGGCCTGGTAGGTTTCATTCCATCAAAATCGAATGTGACCATGGATGACGTCTATCTGGTGATCGACGCGAATCCCTATCGATACGGCGGCACAGGAAAGCCGGCAGGGCTGTACTGCAAGGTGGAACGCAGCATGATCACCGGAATAAACGGATACCGGATGACGACGCTGGATTTTGACAACTACTGGACGGCGCGCTCCGGCAAGCTCCCCGCTCTGACTACCTTCACCGGAAGCGGTCTTGACACCGGCAGCGCAAAGCGCCTGGTGGATACAGGATGGTACAGTCAGGACAGCTCTGTATATGAGCTCAGGGACAGGGACGATCTTATCGGCTTTACCCTGCTCTCACAGGTGGAAAGCTTCAAGGATAAGACCGTGAAGCTGGCCGCGGACATTACCGTCAATTCGGGAGACGCATCGAACTGGTGCGACAGCGTTCCGGATATCCTCTGGGTATCGGCGCTGAAATTCGCCGGAACCTTTGACGGACAGGGACACACCATCTCCGGTATCTGCCAGAATACGACGGTACAGAACGGCGGGCTTTTTGCCTCCACGACGACAGACGCGGTCATAAAGGATCTGCGCCTGGTGAACAGCTGCTTCAGGTACACGGGCCAGAAGCCCGCGCAGATGGGAAGTGTCGCCGGTGATTTTGCCGGAAGGATGGAACGCGTATATTCAGATGCTCTCATCAGCGGCGACCGCCTGGTCTACGGCGGTCTGGCGGGACTGGCCGGCAGTGAAGCGGTGATATCGGAATGCTGGTTCGATGGGTCGATCAGCCTTGGCTCAAAGGGCGGCTGGTGCGGCGGCATCCTCGGCCTTGCCAGGAGCGATAAGGCGATCACCATAAAGCATTGCCTGAATACCGGAAGCATATCTACACAATACAACAACGCGCCCAGCATGGGAGGTCTCTGCGGCCTGGTGCAGGGCGATAAGACCACCCTTACCATAAAGGATTCCCTCAGCGCCGGCAGGGTGACTGCAAAGGACGATCCCGCTTACGTGGCGGGCCTGGTAGGTTTCATTCCATCAAAATCGAATGTGACCATGGATGACGTCTATCTGGTGATCGACGCGAATCCCTATCGATACGGCGGCACAGGAAAGCCGGCAGGGCTGTACTGCAAGGTGGAACGCAGCATGATCACCGGAATAAACGGATACCGGATGACGACGCTGGATTTTGACAACTACTGGACGGCGCGCTCCGGCAAGCTCCCCGCTCTGACTACCTTCACCGGAAGCGGTCTTGACACCGGCAGCGCAAAGCGCCTGGTGGATACAGGATGGTACAGTCAGGACAGCTCTGTATATGAGCTCAGGGACAGGGACGATCTTATCGGCTTTACCCTGCTCTCACAGGTGGAAAGCTTCAAGGATAAGACCGTGAAGCTGGCCGCGGACATTACCGTCAATTCGGGAGACGCATCGAACTGGTGCGACAGCGTTCCGGATATCCTCTGGGTATCGGCGCTGAAATTCGCCGGAACCTTTGACGGACAGGGGCATAGTATCTCCGGCATCTACCAGAATACGTCGGAGCAGAACGGCGGACTCTTTGCATCCACCTTAGCGGACTCGGTCATAAAAGACCTGTATCTGGTGAACAGTTACTTTGAATATACCGGCCAGAAACCGGCCCAGATGGGCGCTGTTGCCGGTGATTATTCCGGACGGATGGAGCGCGTCTACACAGATGCTCTCATCAGCGGCGACCGCCTGGTCTACGGCGGTCTGGTGGGACGCGTATCCGGCAGCGCGGTGATGGATAGCTGCTGGTTCGACGGGTCAATCAGTCTTGGGACAAAAGGCGGCTGGTGCGGCGGATTCGCAGGTTCTATCACAAAGGACGCCACCCTGGCTGTGCGCCACTGCCTGATGACCGGAAACATCGTGTCGGAGTATGAAGCGGCGCCGTCAATCGGAGGCATCTGCGGTAATGTCTCCGCCGCCGGCGCGGAACTTACGGTATACGATACTCTGGTGGCTGCTGCCGTTACATGCCCCGCGGCGTCCTATGTGGGCGCGCTGACTGGCAACGTCAGCGAAGGCGCGTCCCTGACCATGGACCGCACCTATGTCACCTATGAGACCCATTCATCCGTAACCGGCAGCGGGAAGGGCACGAGAGAAGGAACGGCAGTCCGCGTGCTGTCAGCCGATCTGCCCGGAATAAAGGGTTATCAGTTTACGGATCTGAACTTTGAGACCTACTGGGCTGCGGAAAGCGATAACGTTCCGGTTCCCAAGGCCTTTGCAAAGTCGCCTCTACCCATCGAGACCGGGAAGGCGGCGGATACGTCCTGGTATACCGATGAAGCTTATCAGGAGAAGGGATACTATGAGCTGAGCAGCGCGGCGGATCTGTACGGCTTCCGGCTTATTACGGAAACAGATGACTTTGCCGGCAAGATCGTAAAGCTTGGAGCAGACATCGATCTCAACCCGGGCTGGGACGGCACATCCGTTCCTGATTACCTGTGGACGCCCGCGGCCGGAACCGACAGACCTTTTGCCGGTACATTTGACGGACAGGGACACAGCATACGAGGCATGTACGTGGAAGCCTCCATGCGCTACACCGGTCTCTTTGCCGCGACGTCGCCTGCGGCCATACTCCGTGACCTGCGGCTGGAGAACGGACGCATCGTAACGGATCATACGTTTGCCGGCAGTGTCGCCGGAGGTTTTGCGGGCACTGCGGAGCGTATCTACTCTAATGTTAGTATCGAAGGCTCCGGCCCCAGCCGTTACGGCGGACTCTTCGGAGCGAATACCGGAGCGGTATCTGTCAGCGAATGCTGGTATGACGGAACGGTCAGCGCGCCGGGCAAGTCCTACATAGGCGGTCTGATCGGGCTCCTTCAGAATACCGACCAGCCTGTGACGATAGAGCACAGTCTCTTCAGCGGATCACTGGAGGGCGAGAACCAGGCAGCCGGACTGATCGGCATGATCCTCAGTTCCGTCACCGGCGGAGTGACAGTCAATGACTGCGCCAGCCTCGGTACGGTGTCGGGTACCGCCAGGAGCGGGATGCTGATAGGCGAGAACGCTGCCGCGCTGACGGTTACCCACAGCACCGGAGCGAACGAGGGAGAACTGAAAGCGCTCATCGGAACAGACAGCGGCACGTCCGCCGTCACCGATTCGATCAGATACACGGCGTCCGTACCCTCCACCTTCGTGGGGATAGGCGGCCTGGCAGCACTGGACGGCAGAGGCATCCTTCCGGCTCAGTGGAAGATCCGCGAGGGCGGCGTACCCGTCCCCGGGTATTTCGGTCCCTCTCAGAGCGATACCTATACCATCGGCACTGCGGGAGATCTTCTCGCCTTTGCGTCGGCATCGCAGAGCAATGCCTTTGCGGGCTGGACGATCAGGCTCGGCGCGGATATAGATCTGAATCCGGGCTGGGATGCTTCCTCCGGTGAAAAGCCCGATCAGGTATGGACTCCCATCGGCAGTCAGAGCAGACCTTTTGCGGGTATGTTTGACGGGCAGGGACATACCATTTCAGGCGTGTACCTTAATACATCGACGGCGCGTCAGGGACTCTTCGGCGAGACTTCCGCAGCGTCCGTCCTAAAGGATTTCCGTCTGACCAACAGCTGCCTTGTCACCAGCACCTTCCGGCTGGGCAGTATTGCCGGAAACCTGGGAGGAAAGGCGGAAGGGATATACAGCAACGCGTTTGTGACCGCTACGGGCGGATCGAACAGGATCGGAGGGCTCTTCGGAGTGGTGAACAATGCCTCTGTCAGCGGCTGCTGGTATGATGGCGTGATAAAGGCACAGGGAATATCCTATGTAGGCGGCATTATAGGCTCCGTGCAGGATGCTGACCAGCCCGTGATACTGGAACACAGCCTGTTTTCCGGCTCGGTGAGCGGAAGCAACCAGGTGGGCGGACTGATCGGTATGGTGCTGGGCTCCGCCTCGGGCGGCGTCACTATCCATGACTGTGCCAGTCTGGGAACGGTATCGGGTACCGCCAAAAGCGGTATGTTGGCTGGTGAGAGTGCCGTCGTGATAACCGTTACCCACAGCGCCGCGGCTAATGAGGGAACGATAAAGGATATGGTGGGTACAGGTTCGATAAATGTATCGGATTCGGCGAAGCTCATCACTACCGTTCCTTCCCAGCTTACGGGAGATACAGGCAGAGAGAAGCTGGAAGCATATCTCGACTTTACCGATCACTGGGCTGTCCGCGGGGACGCTGTTCCCGCCCCGAAGCGGCTGACAGCTTCAGGACCGGATGCTTAACGAATAGTACCATTCGTTTCTATAGACAGAAGTAAGTGTAAGACATTCTATGGATCTTGGCAGAGTGTGAAGAACACGGAGGAAGAGCAAGATGGTATGTAAGACATTCTATGGATCTTGGCAGAGTGTGAAGAAATCTTATCAGAGACCGGAGCTTGGTATAGAAGACCTTGATCTTGCGGGCATCCTGTGTGGAAGCCTGATTGAGGAGAGCGACTACTCCGGAGAGGAAGGCGGCGAGCTGTGATGAGCGTGACGGGGCGAGAGCGTGAAGGAAGGCAGAAAATGGAACGAAGAAGGTATCAGGAACCCGTGATCTGCGTGGATGACGTAAGGACCATGAACGTCATCTGCGGGAGCCTTACGGGACTGGAATCGGATAGCGGTAATGAAGGCGGCGAGCTTGAGCCGTAGGAGTGAAAGGAGCAAAAGCAAATGAAGAGATTACTTAGTACTCTGATGTCTGCGGCGATGATGCTCACGCTGCTGACGGCAGGAGCGCAGACCGCCCTGGCGGACGAGCCTACGCAGACCGGCAAGGTCTTTGCGGGATACTATACCGACGATACGTATGAGACGCCGGTAAGGGATATCACGGGTCTGACCGAGGGCACGGATTACGTGGCCAAGTTCGTCAGCGACAAGGTGCTGCAGGCCAAATACCAGCTCACCTACCTTGCGAATGAGGATCAGGATTCCACGAGGCTCCGTGTGGTGACCACCGTGGACAGCACCCGTTATAAGAGGGTGGGCTTCTTCGTGAGCGTGAACGGCGGAGCGGAGAAGACCTTTGAGAGCACGAAGGTGGCGAAGAGGATCGTGGGCACGACGGATCTCGGAGATCTGGAGTACGTCCCCACGGATTTCAGCCCTGAGTCCCAGTACTTCTGCGCCTTCAACTTCACCGTGAAGAAGGCGAACTACGGCGCGACCCTGACCTTCACTCCCTTCTGGGAGACCTTTGACGGGACTGTAGTCAGAGGCGAGCTGCATGAAGACGGAGAGACCTACGGCCGGGATATCGTGATCGGCGAGAGTCCCGCCTTCAATAACAAGCTTATAGGCACCGCAGCCGAGCTGACGGCTTTTGCGGCCGAGTCCCAGACCAGGAACTTCGCGAACTGGACAGTCAAGTTGACGGCGGATATCGACCTGAACCCGGGCTGGACGGCGGGCGCATCTGCTCCCGCGCAGACGTGGACGTCGATCGGCAGTCAGGCCATGCCCTTTGCCGGCACCTTTGACGGACAGGGCAAGACCATCTCCGGAGTATTCCTGAATACCGCGACAGCCAGGCAGGGTCTCTTCGGCGAGACGGCTTCCACAGCCGTTCTCAGAGACTTCAGCCTGACAAACAGCTACTTTACCACCAACACCGTCAGGCTGGGCAGTATCGCAGGAACCTTCGCCGGAAGAGCGGAGCGGATCTACAGCGATGCACTGGTGAACGCCACGGGCAGCGCCAACCGTATCGGCGGTCTGTTCGGCGTTGCCGCGGGAGCTGTCGTGAGTGAGTGCTGGTATGACGGAACGGTCAGCGCGCCGGGCAAGACCTACGTAGGCGGTCTGATCGGCTCGGCGCAGGATGCGGTCGTGAAGCTGGAACACAGTCTGTTTACCGGCGCGGTGACATCCACCAATCAGGTAGGCGGACTGATCGGCTATGTGGCAACGACCACCACTATTGATGACTGTGCCGGCATCGGCGCCGTCACATCAGTGAAGGCTACACAGGGCGGCACGCTGGTCGGTGAGAAGGCGGGCGCTGCTTCCCTTACCATCAGCAATACCGCATACGGCAATAACAGGGATTCCACCGCATACGCAAGAATCGGCTACAGCGGCACGGCCGACTCGGAGAGCAATCTGACGGCTTTGGCCAACCAGGCAGCCATCACCGCCCTTGCAGGCATCGGCGGCATCAAGTCGCTTGGAGCCTGCCTCAATTTCGCAGACTTCTGGACCATCAGGGACAGCGGTTCTCCGACTCCCGTCTGCTTCGGAAGCGACAGGACCTTCACCGCCGGCAGCGCTGCTGACCTTGCGGACGTTGCCGCTGCCTCGCAGAGATTCGACTTCACCGGATGGACGATCCTGCTGGGTACGGACGTTGATATGAACCCGGGCTTTACCGCCGGCGCTGACGGTATGACCGACGGTGCGGACGGAACACCCGCGGCATGGACGCCTATCGGCAGTCAGAGCAAGCCCTTTGCCGGTACCTTTGACGGACAGGGCAACACCATCTCCGGTGTGTATCTCAGTACCACGACAGCCAGACAGGGACTCTTCGGCGAGACGGCTTCCACAGCCGTTCTCAGAGACTTCAGCCTGACAAACAGCTACTTTACCACCAACACCGTCAGGCTGGGCAGTATCGCAGGTAGCTTCAAGGGAAGGGCAGAGCGGATCCACAGCGACGCTTTTGTGACTGCAACGGGCGGCACAAACGGAACCGGCGGTATGTTCGGCTTATTTGACGGGGATGCTGTCGTCAGCGAGTGCTGGTATGACGGCACGATAAACGGTCAGATGCATGTGGGCGGTCTGATCGGAAAGGTTTTAAATGCGGGCACGGTCACGGTGGAGCACAGTCTGTTCAGCGGGACGGTGACGGGTATCAGCCAGGTCGGTGGCCTCATCGGCGTCACTCAGAGTGCTTCCGGCGGTGTCACCATCTATGATTCCGCCAGCCTCGGTACTGTGACGAAGACGGGCAGCAGCACACAGAACGGTATACTGGTAGGCTATAATACGACTACCCTCACTGCCAGACATAGCACCGCCGCCAATTCGACCGCGGGGAACGTGACATCCGGTGTCGCCAACGGTACGGGATCATCCTACACCTACCCCAATTCAGGAATATTGTCCACAAAGGTTTCCGAGCTCACCGGCTTTAACGGAAAGACCAAGCTGAGTGCGTATCTTCTGTTCGATGAGTACTGGTCGATACGCGAGAACGACGTGCCGGTCCCGGTGTATTTCAGCGAGGGCGGCGGCAGCAACGTCTACGTTATCAGTACGGCGGATGCCCTGCTGGCCTTTGCGGCGGAGTCTCAGACGAATAATTTCGCCGGATGGACGATCAAGCTTGGCGCGGACATCGATCTGAACCCCGGCTGGGATGCTTCCGCAAAGGTTGCGGCTGCCCAGGCATGGACGCCTATCGGCAGTCAGAGCAAGCCCTTTGCCGGTACCTTTGACGGACAGGGCCATACCATCTCTGGCGTTTATATGGAGATCTCCGCAGCGATAAACGGACTGTTCCGAAAGACGGCGGAAACAGCTGTCCTGAAGAATTTCCGCCTGGAAAACAGCTTCCTGAACGTCACCGCCGGCAACCGTGTCGGAAGTATCGCGGGCGACGGCTACGGCGCGATCTATAATGTCTACAGCAATGCCATCATCGACGGACGCGGCTGGACGGGCGGTCTGGTGGGCTTTGCCTGCTCTCTCACCATGGAGCAGTGCATATTTGACGGCGCGTACACCAACACCACTGCCAACGGAAACGGTGTAGGCGGCCTGATCGGATACATAAACGGCGGAAACACCGTTATCCGCAACTGCATCAATAGCGGCTCGGTAAATGCGGATTTATATACGGAAAACAACCAGCCCAAGGCGGGCGGCCTGGTAGGACAGGTTGCCTCGAGCGCGACACTGTCCATAGAAAACTGCCTGAACACCGGCCTGGTTTCCACAGTGAAGACCTATACCTTCGGCCGCATCCTCGGATACAACGACAACGGCTGCAGCACCACGGTGACCGGCAGCTACGCTACACAGGAGAGCTGCGCGAGCCCTGACAGCAACGGACGTCCGACAGCGCTTGAGTATGAGCTGGTGGCGCAGTCCGACATTACCGGCAGTGCGGCACGGACGGCTATGCCTCTCCTCGACTGGGTCAACGTCTGGCAGACGGTTGACGGCGGACTTCCCACGCTCCGTTTCAGCGAGGCGAGCCTAGGCGGGAATGCCGTCGACGCTGCGGCCGGCTCCGCCGACATTGCACTACTGGGCGCCGTATATGCGGGAACGACTCTTTATCAGGGCGATATGCACGCCCACGCCGATGATGACGGCAATCTGGACGAGACAGCTGCCCTGGCGCAGTGGAAGAGCGAGATGGCAGGACATGATCTTGATTTTGTCGCCAGTCTCGACCATCGTCAGACCACTCATATTGATAATGCCGAGTGGGATAAGGATCTGTTCCTCTACGGCACCGAACCCGGTACCTATATCACCGGCCTGTCTTCGCCTTCCTACAGCAGTGCCCTTGGCAAGATGCACTATCTCATGCTCTTCAAGACCAAGGGACAGCTGGAGAATGTGCTTAGCAGTGTTCCGGCATATAACTATAACCCCGCTTATAGCGGCACGGACCCCAAGCCTCATGCCGCAAACGGAACAGTGGGCTATGATTACGCAGATTTCACCAAATCAGGGCTTTCATCTCTGGCAGCCACGGTAAAGGCACAGGGCGGACTGTTTGTATTCGCCCACCCCTACGCATATGAGTATTCATCCGCATCGGAGGATTACTTCATCGCCGACGGCACTGCGCTGGAACTTATCTATACTTCAATGAGCGGTGACGGGACCAACGCGGCATATCGTCTGTGGAAGGATCTTCTGGCAGCAGGCCACAAGGTCTGGGTCACCTCCGGTACCGATATTCATGGCGGACTGGACACGCAGAGCGATCACGACGATAATCCCAACAGGGCCGAAAAGGCGCTCATCAGCGTCTACGCCGTCACGGATACAGCCGAGACCAGCAAGGCGGACCTCGTCATGGATGAGCTGGTGCGGGGTAATTTCTCCGCGGGAAGCG
Source organism: uncultured Lachnospiraceae bacterium (assembly GCA_946623295.1). Taxonomy (GTDB): domain Bacteria; phylum Bacillota; class Clostridia; order Lachnospirales; family Lachnospiraceae; genus UBA3774. The sequence goes on from CAMOQY010000007.1 coordinate 13,760, forward strand.
TGGGTATCAAGATGTGCGTCGGCAATACCCCCATGGGAGGCACGGTCGATTTTTCCGGCAAGCGTCTCGTGGTGGAGGTAAGCGGCTTCCATAAGTATGTGAAGGATACGGCTCACAAGTATTACGCACGTGTGATCACCGATCAGGGCATCATCTACAGCCAGCGGCTCAGCGGTGTCAACAGTGCGGCGACCTTCGCTCTGGATGCCGATGATAGCTACGGGTTCTACCGCGTTGAGGTAGTGGATGAGACCGGCGGCCGCGTGATCTCCTACGGGAATCCTATCTGGAACGACTGACGTTCCGGGTAGAGAGACGGACGGCGTATCTCGTTAAGTTAAGATCGGAAGAGCGCGTCGCTTCAGGCGATGCGCTCCTGTTCCTGAAAGCATGCAGGAGGTGGCAGTGTGGAACTGACAGGTAAAAAAGTTAATTTCCTGGGCGACAGTATTACGGTTGGCGTTGGGGTAAAGGATCCTGCAAACCGCTTTCCCGACCGTCTGGCGGTCCGGTACGGGCTGGTCGCCCGGAACTACGGTATCAGGGGCACCCGTATCGCCAGGCAGCGTATCCCCAGCGAGAACCCCCTCAAGGATCTTGATTTTTGCGGGCGCGCGGAGGATATGGACGATGACGCGGATCTGGTGCTGGTGTTCGGAGGGACGAATGATTTCGGCCACGGCGACGCGCCGCTGGGAAAAATGAGCGACCGTACGCCGGACACCTTTTACGGCGCCCTTCATACGCTGTACACTGCTCTGCTCACTAAGTTTCCCTCTGCGGTGATCGTGGTACTGACGCCTCTTCACCGTCTGCAGGAGGACGACCCGGCAAAGAATACATTCCGTGAGGGCTTTGTTCCTCTGGGCAGGTTTGTGACAGCCATCCGGGAGGTTGCGGAATACTACTCCCTGCCGGTGCTGGACCTGTACGCGTCCTCCGGCATCCAGCCAAATGTCCCGGCTATCAGGGAGCGGTACGTCCCCGACGGGCTGCACCCGAATGACATGGGTCACGCCGTTCTGGCCGATCGCATAGGCGCTTTTTTATCATCGCTTATATAATACGGATACAGAGGAGAGAGTTTCAATGAATGTTCTGGCAATCGGATGTCATCCCGATGATGTGGAGATCGCCTGCGCCGGTACGCTGGCCAAGTGTGTCAAACGGGGCGATAGAGTCATCGTCTGTCATGTTTCCAGCGGCAATCTGGGTCATGTGGTGATCCCGCCTGATAAGCTGCGGGTGATCCGGGCGGATGAAGCGAAGAAGGCAGGTGCTCTTGCGGGGATCGAGGTGATCTCAGGCTGTTTCAACGACCTGGAGATCTTCGACAACTGTAAGGAGGCCCGTGACGTGCTGGTGGATGTGATCCGTTACGCGGATCCAGACATGATCATCACACATAACCCGGACGACTATATGCCCGATCACACGGCTGTATCGCGTCTGGTTTTTGACGCGAGCTTTGCCGCGACGCTGCCGAACTATACCGACTATAAGCATGTCTTCAGCAGCCCGGACGGCGCGCCCGCAAGGCTCGTTCCGATCTATTATATGGATACGTTGGCGGGAGTCGATTTCCAGCCTACCGAATACGTGGATATCAGCGGCGAGATCGACCTGAAGCTTCGCATGCTGGAGTGCCACGCGAGCCAGCTGGTCTGGATGCGCGAGCACGACGGTATCGATTTCGCGGATATGGTAAAGACGTGCTCCAAGTACCGGGGCTACCAGTGCGGTGCGGCCTATGCCGAAGGCTTCCGTTCCTGCGAAGTGTACCTTAAGTGCACCACCAGGCGGCTGCTGCCGTAACGGATCATTTGCTTAAAATTACTACACAGGAGAACAAACAAATGGATTTCATGAGTACGGTAAAAGGCTCAATGCTCGAGGGCTTTTATCCCGAGGGATGGGATATGGCCAGGATAGACGCCTGCTGCGAAAAGGGAGCGGCAAGGGAAGATTTCTGGAACAAGGACTTTGAACCCGTCGCCTGTGAAAGCATCAATGATTTCGATACTTTCATGGGACACGAGATCGCACTGCAGATCAAAAAAACGCGTGATGAAGGGCGCCCTCTCGCGATCATTCTTCCCGTCGGCCCTATGGGAATGTACAGATGGGCGGCATATTTCCTGAATGAATGGGGAGTGAGCTGCGATCATGTCACCACCTTTAACATGGATGAATGGGCGGACGGAGAGGGAAACACTCTTTCAAACACCGATCCCGCCTCGTTTGAATACAGCATGAAGGAAGCCTTCTTCGGAAAGCTGAAAAAGACAGTTCCGGAGAGCCAGCGCAACTTCGCCACCAGGACCAATCTGCCGACGTACCCGGACAAGATCGCGACGCTTAAGGCGCAGGGAGCAAAGCTGGTGCTCGTCTACGGTATCGGAAGGATGTGCCATATCGCCTTCTGGGAGCCGCACTTTGCCGCGGATTACAAGGATGTCAACGAATGGAAGAAGGCTCCGTACAGACTTGGCGCGAAGCTCCATCCGCTCACCATCGAGCAGAATGCGATCACGAGCTTCAAGTCCAGGACGACTCTCGTCCCCTGCCGCGCGAATACGATCGGACCCGCCCTGTTCCTCCAGGCCGACTATGCTATCGGCGGCGCGGACGGAGCGCTGGGAAGAGGAATGGGCTGGCAGGGCATGAGTTTTCTTACGACCCTTCACTACGGTCCTGACATGCATATCACCTCGACCTTTATCCCCACGCTTCCGGGCAGACTGTTCTACCTTAAGGAGCTGGCGGGACCGCTCACGGCCGAGTGCAACTGATACAGGCGCAGGCGGTAAAGGGCGGAGCTGTTGCTTTGAGGCGTGATATGAGATATGATATAGACCGCTGACGCTTTACAAGGCCCTTTTTGCAAGGAGGCGATCATGACTCAGATCACGCATACACATACAGACGAGCACGGAAACGTGACGACCCACACGCACGAGGTGAACGGCGCCCGTACCCACGGCCATTATCATTCTCCGGCAGAAAAGAAAAAGCAGCTCAACCGCATCGCCAAAGCCATCGGCCATCTCCAGCACGTAAAGGTGATGATGGAAAACGATGAGGACTGCGCCGACGTCCTGATGCAGCTCTCGGCCGTAAACGCGGCGCTCAGGGGCCTTGGCAAGGAGATCATAAACGAACACATGACCCACTGCATCACCCACGCGATAGAGAACGGAGATACAGATGCCGTGACTGAATTTCAGAAAGCTATAGAAAAATTCATGTAGGTTTTCACAAAAAACAACCCCCCACCCCGCTTGTGAGGGGTTGTTTTTTTTTCTAAAATTACTGCATCCAGAGGCTTGAACAGCCAGCCCCGGCATAAATAACCTCAAGGCGGTAATTATGCCGGGAGTGGGATAAAAAGGAGCAGATATGCATATTCCGGAAAACTATCTCTCACCCGTGACGTGCGCGGTGATGGGAGCAGCGATGGTGCCCGTCTGGGTGCATGCGGTAAAAAAGGTCAAAGAGGAGCTGCCGGCCGAAAAGATTTCAATGATAGGTGTCGGCGCCGCGCTCTCGTTTCTCGGTATGATGTTCAATGTGCCGCTGGTAGGCGGGACGACAGGACACGCCGTGGGAGGAACGCTTATAGCGCTGCTTTTTGGGCCGAACGCGGCCTGCATCGCCGTCTCGATCGCGCTGCTGCTGCAGGCAGTGCTTTTCGGCGATGGGGGCGTATTGGCCTTCGGCGCGAACTGCTTTAATATGGCCTTTGTACTTCCGTATCTGGGATGGGCCGTCTACAGACTGATAGTAAAAACAGCTTCAGGCGATAAAAGCGCCGGGATGGGCCGTCAGCTGCTTGGAGCAGCCGTCGGCTCATACATAGGACTTAACGCCGCGGCTCTGTGTGCCGCGGTAGAATTCGGGCTCCAGCCGCTGCTCTTTAAGGATGCTGCCGGTCTGGCGCTCTATTGCCCGTACGATCTTTCTATCGCGATACCTGCGATGATGATCCCTCATCTCGCTGTGGCCGGCCTGATCGAGGCTGCCTTTACGGTCGCGGTGTACGCCTTTGTAAAGAAGACTTCGCCCGATCTGATATACAGCCCGGAAACACCTCAGGCAGCTCCGGTCAGAAAAAGCCGCGTGCCGTTATTTGCTCTGGTAGCCGTGCTTACAGCCGCCACCCCTCTCGGGCTGCTCGCGGCGGGTACTGCCTGGGGCGAGTGGGGTACTGACGAGATAGCCGGCGTCGCAGAGGGAGGTTCGGCTCTGGGCTATACGCCTGCCGGGATGGAAAACGGCTGGGAGCTTTCCGCTCCGATGCCCGACTACAGCCTGGAGGGCGTGGGAGAGGTGCTTGCCTATATCCTTTCCGCAGTGATAGGCGTAGCCCTCCTGATCATTCTTTTTAAGCTTCTTTCGCTTGCGCTCGCGGGCAGGAATACGAAACGGCCGGAGGTCTGATGCTTCCGGAGTGGATGAGCGGCGCGGATGATTACACGCCGGAAAAGGGCGGAGGAACATTCGCTGTCCGGACAATTAAATCATTGGGAGCGGTCATGTCGTCCCTCAGAGTTCAGCGCGGACACGAAAAAGCCCGCGCTGTTCCCGCGTGGATAAAGATCATACTGCTCCTCGCCGGGATAACCGCGCTTTCGATCGCACGCTCCCCGCTCGTACTGATGGGCGCGGCAGCGCTTTTGCTGGGGTATCTGTGCCTGTGGCCTGCGCGAGACATAGCCTCCGTACTGCGGCCGGCTCTGGCCGCCGCTGCTCTGGCCGCTGTACTCTTTCTGCCCGCCGTGCTCGTTGACCGCGCGCTCATGCCGAACTCTCTGAGAGTGATCGCGAAGGTCGCGCTGAGCGTCATAATGGTGAATATATTTAATCACACTACTCAATGGAATCATATCACGGCGGGTTTGCGCAGACTTCACGTGCCTGGTATAATCGTATTCTCGATCGATATCACGCTGAGATATATCGTTATGCTCGGAAGACTTATATGCGATCTGTTGACCTCGTATACCATGAGGGCCGTAGGCAAAAAACGCGGGAGCTACGGATCCGTGGGAGGCGTGATGGGCGTCGCCTTTCTCCGCGGCTCGCAGCTTAGCAGCGAGACCTACGAGGCCATGAGATGCCGCTGCTTTACCGATGATTACAAGGGACTTTGACCATGAGCTATATAGAGATCGACAGCATAAACTTTTCCTATGAGGACGGCGGACCCGATGTGCTCCGCGATTTTTCCGTGTCGGCCGAGCGCGGGGAGAGCGTTGCCTTTACCGGGGATAACGGCTCCGGAAAGACGACGCTCCTGCGTATCCTTGCCGGTCTTTCCTTTCCGCAGAGCGGACGATACGTCTTTGACGGGACGCTTATCGACCGCGGTTATCTGAAGGACAACAGGAATTCAAAGCGCTTTCACAAAAGGGTCGGATTTCTTTTCCAGAATCCCGACATAATGCTTTTTAATCCGAAGGTATATGATGAGATCGCTTTCGGACCGCGCCAGCTGGGCCTTGGCGAGGCGGAGGTCGATATGCGCGTACGAAGCGTGATGGAGATGTTTTCGCTTACGGAGCTCTCGGAGCGGGTTCCGTACCACCTTTCCGGCGGCCAGAAGAAAAAGGTCGCGCTCGCCAGCGTTATCGTGCTGGACCCGGAGGTGCTGATCCTCGATGAGCCCATGTCAGGTCTGGACAGCGGGAACCGGGAGTGGCTTGCCGGTTTCCTTTGCGAGCTCAAGGCGGCGGGACGCACGCTGCTCATGGCTACGCATGACGCTGAGCTGATGAGCCTTGC
>CAMOQY010000008.1 GCA_946623295.1 uncultured Lachnospiraceae bacterium
CAAAGCCATCGAGGACACAAAGGCGGACATGGAGAGCGGCCGCATCATGGACCGCCTGATCTGCGGAGACGTCGGCTTCGGCAAGACGGAGATCGCCATCCGCGCAGCCTTCAAGGCCGTACAGGACGGAAAGCAGGTGGCCTATCTCGTGCCCACGACGATACTTGCCCAGCAGCACTACAATACCTTTATGCAGAGACTGGCGGACTACGGCCCGGAGGTGGCGATGCTCAGCCGCTTCCGCACCGCGGCGGAGCAGAAAAAGACCATAGAAGGCCTGAAAAAAGGCCGGGTGGATATCGTTATCGGCACGCACAGGCTCCTTTCAAAGGACGTCGTCTTCAAAGATCTGGGACTGCTCATCATAGACGAGGAGCAGCGCTTTGGAGTGGCGGACAAGGAAAAGATCAAACAGCTGAAGATAAACGTGGATGTGCTGTCGCTGACCGCTACGCCCATCCCGAGAACGCTGCATATGAGTCTCATCGGAGTGCGCGACATGAGCCTTCTGAGGCAGGCGCCGCTTGAGAGGATGCCGATCCAGACCTACGTCATGGAGTACAACGACGAGATCGTGCGCGAGGCTATAGCAAGGGAACTTGCGCGCGGCGGGCAGGTTTACTACGTCTACAACAGAGTGAGCGACATCGCCAAGGTCGCAGCCAGAGTCAGCGCGCTGGTGCCTGACGCTTCCGTTGCCTTTGCCCACGGGCAGATGCATGAAAAAGAACTCGAACAGATCATGATGGACTTTGTGGACGGCCAGATAGACGTACTCGTCTCTACCACCATCGTAGAGACGGGACTCGATATCAGCAACGTAAATACAATGATAATCCACGACGCGGACAGGTACGGGCTCGCGCAGCTCTACCAGCTCCGCGGACGTGTGGGCAGGAGCAGCCGTACCGCCTACGCTTTTATGCTCTACCACCGTGACCGGATGCTCAAGGAAAAGGCGGAAAAGAGGCTTTCGGCGATCCGCGAATACACGGAGCTCGGTTCAGGTATACGTATAGCCATGCGCGATCTGGAGCTGCGCGGGGCGGGCAATCTGCTCGGTGCGCAGCAGCACGGCCACATGGAGGCCGTAGGCTACGATATGTACTGCAAGCTCCTGGGGGACGCGGTGCGCGAGATAAAGGGCGAGAGCCGTGTCACTGAGGATTTTGAGACGGAGATGGACATCTCGATCGACGCCTACCTGCCGGATGAATACGTGATAAACCAGTCGCAGCGTATGGCGATCTACAGGCGGATAGCGCAGATCGAGACGGAGGAAGAAATGGACGACGTTCAGGACGAGCTCATCGACCGCTTCGGAGATATCCCTCTCCCCGCGCAGAATCTCCTGCATGTGGCGCTGCTGCGCGCAAGGGCGCACGAGGCCTACATCACGGAGATCGCCGGGGATCGAAACAGCGTAAAGATAAGGATTTTCCCCAAAGCCCCGATAGACGGAACGCGGATAGCGCCCATGCTCGAGCGCTACAAGGGCGATATCAGGATCTCCGCGGGGGCCGAGGCAGTCTTTACCTACACCGATCAGAGAAAGAAAAACACGACCACGGCGCTTTTCCTGGAGACGCTCGGAGAGATCGTCTCCGATATAAGCGGCCTTATCGGACAGTGATCCGCATACGCCGGAGCATCCCGTCCGGAGCGCGGTGCGCCGCATATTCCGGGACGGCCGGCAGCGGCGAAAAGACCGCCGCCATTGACGGCGGCACGCTTTTAATCTAAAATAATCGGATAAGTCATATTATGAGGGATCTGCCATGATAGATTTTGAAGAAGAGCTCGGCAAATACAAGCCCAGCAGAGAAGTGGAACAGACAGAAAGCATAATCATGAACATGGATATGCGCGACATGACGGATATCATGCTCGATATCCTCAAGGACAAAGAGGTCTGATAAAGAGGACAGACGGATGATATGCTATCGCTGCGGCAGCGTGCTCGGCTCCGGAAGGCACTGCCTTCACTGCGGAGCGAACATAACTGTCTACAGAAAAATAGTCCGCATCTCCAACGCCTACTACAACGCGGCGCTCGAGCAGGCGCGCGTCAGGAATCTGACTGCGGCTGTGGCCTCGCTGGAGAGGGCTCTGGAGTACGATAAAAAAAATACCAAGGCGAGGAATCTCCTTGGGCTGATTTTTTATGAGCTCGGCGAGATCACGGAAGCTCTCGTACACTGGGTGATCAGCAAAAACTATCAGCCGCATGACAATCCGGCGGAATACTATCTGTCGGAGATACAGGGCGACCGGCGGCTGCTCGAGAGCATGAACCAGGCGGTAAGGAAATACAACCAGGCGCTGGACAATGCCCGCCATGACGGCGTGGATCTGGCGATAATACAGCTGCGCAGCGTCATAGGCACAAGCCCGAATTATCTTAAGGCCTATCAGCTGCTTGCGCTCCTCTATATAAAAGAGGGTGAGCTTTCAAAGGCCGGAAAGCTGATAAAGCGCGGCCTCGCGATCGACCGCGGAAACGTTGTGCTGCTTGGCTACTCAAAGGAAACAAAGGGCAAGATAGGTCACAGGACCCGCAAGGAAGCGCTGGCGGATATGACAAGAGATCTCGCCGGGGCCGACGTGATCGTGCCGCAGTATACGGAAAACTCGCGCGTGAAGCAGCTGCTGATCGGCGCGGGCATCGGAGTGGCCGTGCTGCTCGCCGCGTATTTCTTTTTGATCCGTCCCTCCATCATGCGCTCGTCCAAAAACGAGATCAGTCAGAATGCGATATCCTACTATGAAAAAATCGAGGACAAGGACGCCCGGATAGAGCTTCTTACATCTCAGCTGGACGGGATCCAGGAGGAAGTCGAATACAACAGAAGGCAGATCGAGCTTTACACCGGGGAAAACGGCTCCGTAACGAATTACGACCGGATCATCACCGCCCTCAATCAGATCAGGAACAGGCAGTATTCAGAACTCCTTGAGCTTTACCCCTCGATCAATGCCGACGTTATCACGGACGAGTCCTTTGTCCAGGCCTATGAATACGTCACCGGCTTTGTGGGGAGCGATACCATGCTCTCGGGTATAATGGAGGGCGCGCTGGAAAGATTTGCGGCCTACAGGTACGCCGAGTGCAGGGATATATGCCAGAAATGTCTTGACATCAACCCCAACTACGCCCAGGCGATATATTATATGGCGCTTTCGTACGAGGCCGAGGGGAACGATTCGGCTGCGGCGCCGTACTTCCGCGAGATAGTGGAGAAATTCCCTTCGAGCGAATATTACGAGCTCGCCAAACGGCGTACGTCCTAACCCAGAGAACGCCTCAGGATAAAATGTATCACCTGTTTTTCATCGTCCGAGGCGGAGATCAGACCGTTAAGGAGAGAGACGTCGCGCGGCGGAAGACCGGAAAAGAGAAGAGGAGTGTCGCTCCGTCCGAGCAGATAGTCGGTGCTGACGCCGTAAAAGGACGCAAGCCTGGTAAGCATATCCGAAGAGGGCTGCCGGATGCCGCGCTCGTAGGAGCTGTAGGTGGATCTCGATATGTAGAGATCCTTTGAAACCGTGAGCTGGGTCAGGCCGCGGGAGCGGCGAAGACAGATCAGTCTTTCACAGTTTATCATCGAAAACGCCTCCTTTATAAAGGAATGAAAGACTCCGTTAAGCCGAATTTTAGACTACATTATATAGAAAGTAAGACGAATGGTCACTAAAATATTACACATTGACAAATACAAGGCGGACCCCGGCGCGCTCGAGGAAGCCGGCCGGATCCTGCGCGGCGGAGGCCTGGTGGCCTTTCCCACGGAAACGGTGTACGGACTGGGCGGCAACGCGCTCGACCCGGAGGCCGCCAGAAAGATATACGCCGCAAAGGGGCGGCCCTCTGACAATCCGCTCATAGTCCATATCTCTCAGGTCAGCGAGCTGACGCCGCTCGTAAAGGAGATCCCGGCCATGGCGGAGCCGCTTATCAGAAAATGGTGGCCGGGGCCCATGACGCTCATCTTTAAAAAGAGCGGTGCCGTTCCGGACGAGACCACGGGAGGTCTCGATACCGTTGCCGTAAGGATGCCCTCGCATCCCGTGGCTGCGGCGCTCATAAAAGCTTCGGGCATCCCCATAGCGGCTCCGAGCGCAAATCTGTCCGGCAGACCATCTCCTACGTCCGCCCGGCATGTCATAGAGGATATGGACGGGCGGATAGATATGATCATCGACGGAGGAGAGTGTGAGATAGGACTTGAATCCACCATTATCGACGTGACGGGAGCCGAGCCCGAGCTGCTCAGGCCGGGCTTTATCACCATCGAGGATATACGCGCGCTCACCGGCGGCGGAAAGATCGATCCTGCGGTCACTGCTCCCGGCGGAGATGGGCTCAGGCCAAGGGCGCCCGGGATGAAATACCGTCATTATGCTCCAAAGGCTCCGCTTGCCATAGTGGAAGGCGAACCGGAGGCCGCGGCGGAGGAGATAAACAGGCTGTGCAGCGAGGCCGCATCGCGCGGACAAAAGGCGGGAGTCATCTGCAGCGGGGCAATGGCCGCGAGGATAAAGTGCCCGCTCGTGGCCGAGCTGGGAGAGGATGAGAGTCCGGAAAGCGCGGCTCCGCGTCTTTTTGCGGCGCTGAGAAAAATGGACGAAGAGGGCGCGGATCTCATATACGCGCAGGCCTACCGGGACAAGGGCGTGGGCCTCGCGGTCATGAACAGGCTGCGCAAAGCCGCAGGATACAATATAATCAAAGTTCACAGCCCCCTGGGATAATAAAAAAGGAGGAAGCCAGATGTCTGATAAGAGAAGCGATTATATCAGCTGGGATGAGTATTTTATGGGTGTCGCGAAGCTGAGCGGCATGCGCTCCAAGGATCCGAGCACTCAGGTCGGGGCGTGTATAGTCAGCCCGCAGAACAAGATCCTCTCCATGGGTTACAACGGCTTTCCCATGGGCTGTTCCGACGAGGACTTTCCCTGGGCAAGAGAGGGCGATCCTGCCCAGACCAAATATTTTTACGTCGCTCACAGCGAGCTCAACGCCATACTTAATTACCGCGGCACGGGCCTCGACGGGAGCAAGATATACGTCAGTCTTTTCCCGTGCAACGAGTGCGCAAAGGCGATAATCCAGGCCGGGATCAGGACCGTCATCTATGCCGATGACAAATATGCCAGAACTCCGGCTACACAGGCCTCAAAACGCATGTTTGACGCTGCGGGCGTCAGGTACTATATGTACAAGCCCACAGGAAGAAAAATAGAGATAGATCTTTGATGCTCCATGAATAAAACTCTCCTCAAGACAATCATATTCGGGGCGGTCTTTGCCGTCGCGGCGGTCGTGATATTCTTTTCGTCGGGAAACAGCGATGAAAAGAAGCTTTCCTATACCGTGCTGGGCGAGCGGGAGATCCCCGTGATGTACTTTGCCGCGCAGGAGCACCGCATAAATCCCGTACGTGGATACGTCGGAGGCGTGGCTGCCGGGGAGGCGATGGAGACGCTGATACCGCTCGATGAGGGCAAAAGGATCCCCTTTTATATCGAGCCGGCAGGCAGCAATGTGACCGGCATCACCTATGAGGTGCGCAGTCTCGACGGAGCGGATCTTATCGAAAAAAGCAATCTCGAGAGCTGGCAGATAAACGAGGCGGGCGAGACCGAGGGCGAGATCCGAATCAAGGATATAATAGAGAGCGGGCGGCAGTACATGCTCGCGGTAAAGCTTACGACGGAGCGGCGGAGCGATATCACCTACTACACGAGGATCGTCAGCGATCCGGATATCCACGCAGCCGAGATGCTCGAATATGTGACGGATTTCCACAGGTCCGCCTTTGATGCGGCGTTGATGGAAAAATACGCCATAAACTGGGAGCCGGACAACACGGCTGACAACGAGGATCTTTCATATGTAAACATCCACTCGAGCTTCCGCAATCTGACATATCTTGATCTTGAGCCTGAAGAGATCGGAGCGGCAAAGCTTTCCGTCCTCGACATGGACGGGAGCTTCGGTTCGTTCAGGTATGATTTTGACCTGCATATCAGAGATGAAGAGGGCGAAAACGACACGTACTCCGTCACGGAATTTTTCTGTATACAGTGGACAAAGCAGCGCTTTTATCTCATGAAGTATGAGCGTCATATGACCCAGCTCTTTTCCGTGAGCAGGACCTGCGTCACTCCGGAAGCGATAAATCTCGGCATCGTCGGCTCGGATGATGTGCAGCTCCTGGTCTCTCCTTCAGAGACTTCGGTCGCGTTTGTAGTGGACGGGGCGCTCTGGTGCCACAACAGAGAGACCGGCGCTATGGCGGAGATCTTTTCCATGGGAGAAGCAGCCGGAGGAAGCGGGAGAGTCCGCAGGGACTACGGCATCCGCATCACCGGCGTCCATGACGACGGAAGCGTGGATTTCTTTGTGTACGGGTATATGAACCGCGGCCGTCACGAGGGAGAAAACGGACTCTCGTACTACAGGTACGACGCGGCTGGCGGGGCACTCTCGGAGCCGCTGTATATGCCTACCGTTCACAGCTACGGCGTCATCTGTCAGTGGATCGACACGATATGCAGAGAGATAGACGGTCAGATATATTTCCTTTTTGACAATACGCTTTACTCCATGGACACCAGGGGAGCCGAGCTGGTGCGTATGGTGGAGAACGCATCGGAACACCGGCTTATCGTAAACGCCTCAAAGGATACGATAGCCTGGTCCGTGGACGGTGAGGAAAAATTCCCGGGACGGATCCGCATCAGGGCGCTGGACGGCGCAGAAACTATCCTGCTCAGCGCACAGGACGGAGAGTATCTGATGGGAGAGGGCTTTGTAGACCGCGATTTTGTTTTTACCAGAGGAGTGCGCTCGGAGGCAGGCTTTTTCGGTTTTGAAGAGCTGCTGCCCAGATATGCTCTATCGGTGACGGATATCACCGGTACGGAGACCGCGCGCTACGAAAAAGAAGGCATATATATCTCGTCGGTCAAAACCGGCGAGGGCAAGATAACCCTTGAAAGACTCAGGGCCGTGGACGGAGGCTACAGCATCATAGAAGATGAGGTGCTCATGCAGAACGTGCCCGCTCACGAAAAAAAGAAGGAGCTCCTTACGGCTTCGCTGGCTGAAAAGAGGAGAAAAATCAAGGCCTTCCCGTGGAAGAGCGACGGAGGGATGGACCTGTCGATACCCGCGGTCATATCGTACTACGAGGGAAGCACCGCAGCCCCGGATGCCGGAGATACGGTCTGTTATATGGCTTTTTCGGAGGGCAGGCTTGCCGGACTCTTTGAGGATGCCGGAGAGGCGATCCTTTACGCGTATGATTCCATGGGCTGGGTCACCGACAGCAGGGGCCTGAGGGTATGGAACAGGACGGCAAAGAGTCTTGTGAAAAAGACGGCAAAGCTCCCCGCGGACATCCGCGCGGATGCGTCCGCGGCGGATATTCTCGCGCTCCTGCCGGAGGATCGGGTCGTATCGCTCAGGGACTGCGGGATCAGGCAGCTGCTGCGTTTTATTGACCGGGGCAGCGCGGTGGCCTTTCTTGACGGAAACGGAGCGGTCCGTTTTCTGACGGGATACGATCCGCAAAACGCGTGGATATACGATGCAGCCTCCGGTGAGACCGAAAAAATGACTCAGGACCAGGCGGACGAGCTTATTGCCGCCGGAAACCGGCGCATCGTCTCGTTTATCCCGGATTAACGGGCGCGTTTTCGGACTTCGCCGAGGGCCGTAAATGTTACGATAATATTAAATCATATTTACAAAAACAGAGCATCATGATAGAATGACTCTGATTTTAAGCATAGCGGGAGCATAGTATGCAATATTACATGAAAGGCGGAAACCCTCTTGTCGGGGATGTCTATATCAGCGGAGCAAAGAATGCGGCGCTTGGTATACTTCCCGCGGCCATAATGGCCGATGAGACCGTCTCCATAGACAATGTTCCTGACGTCAGCGACATACACACCCTTTGTGAAGCCATGAAGGAGATCGGCGTATATGTCGGGACCGAGGATAATCACGCTTATACGATCAACGGGTCGAACATCGCAAAGGCCCGCGTCGACAACGAGCATATCAGACACATCCGCGCGGGATACTACCTGCTCGGAGCTCTTTTGGGCAAGTATCATCACGCCGAGGTGGCGCTGCCGGGCGGCTGCAATATAGGCTCGCGGCCCATCGACCAGCACCTCAAGGGCTTCCGTGCCCTCGGGGCCACCGCCGAGGTGGAACACGGCATCGTGATAGTGGACGGTAAAAATCTCCACGGCGGACATGTGTATCTGGATATGGTCTCCGTGGGAGCCACGGTAAACATCATGCTCGCGGCGGTACTTGCCCCGGGCAATACAGTCATAGAAAACGCGGCAAAGGAGCCGCATGTAGTCGATATAGCAAACCTCCTCAACCGCATGGGAGCAAACGTGCGCGGCGCCGGAACGGACATCATAAAGATCCGCGGAGTCGACCGCCTGCACGGTACGGACTACAGTGTCATACCCGATCAGATCGAGGCGGGCACGTATATGTTTGCCGCCGCCATTACCCAGGGCGATGTGATGGTCCACAACATCATTCCCCAGCATATGGACGCGATCTCCTCAAAGCTCATCGAGATGGGCTGCGAGGTCTCGGAGTTTGACGAGGCGATACGCGTAGTGGGTAAGTTCCCGCTGCATCCCTGCAACGTAAAGACTCTGCCTTATCCCGGCTTTCCTACGGATATGCAGCCCCAGATCTGCGTCGCGCTCGCAAAGGCCGACGGCAGAGGCGTCATTACGGAGAGCATCTTTGAGAGCAGATTCAAATACGTGGACGAGCTGACAAAGATGGGCGCTCATATCAAGGTCGAGGGCAACATCGCCGTTATCGACGGAGTTTCCCATATGACAGGTGCGCAGCTCGACGCCCCGGATCTGCGCGCGGGCGCCGCGCTGGTGCTTGCGGGACTGGGCGCCGATGGCTGGAGCACAGTGTCTAATGTTGATTATATCATGCGCGGCTACGAGAATTTTATTGACAAGCTCAAGGGGCTCGGAGCCGAGATAGAGTGCGTATCCGACGAAAAGGAAGCGCGAAAGTTCAGATTTCGCGTAGGTTGAAAATGAAGTATCCCAGGCAGATAAAAGGCAGCATGAGATATATCCCGTACTGGCCGGCGTTTGTATTGCCGGCTGTATTTCTTCTTGTGGGGATAGTCTACCTGAGCGCGGAGAGCGCCAGAGCCGCAGTCATAGTTTTTCTTGTCCTGTACGCCGTTTTCTGTACCGTGTGGATGCTGGTATGGCGCAGCCGCCTGATCCGGGAGCTGTCTTCGCTTTACGAGATCTTCGACGAGGCCCAGGCCAGCCAGCTTGAACGTTTTCCCGTCCCCTACGCGCTCGTGGATACGGAAGGATACTTCTTCTGGAAAAACGCCGCGTTTAAGGAACTGACCGGAACCGATGACAGATCAGGCACCATCGTGAGCGTTTTCCCTCAGCTGCACTCTCTCTTTGAGTCGGAGGGAGACGTGGAGACGGATCTGGAGCTTGACGGCAGATCCTACAGGGTGGAGCTGGTCAGGCTGAAGGATACGGACGGCCTCTCGTCGCTGACCTTCTTTGACGAGACTGAGCTGAGGTCCGCCGAACAGGTGATCCGCGAGCAGAGACCTGTCATAGCGCATATAAGCGTGGATAACTACGAGGAAGCCCTCGCCAGCGCGGAGACCGTGCGCAGGCCGCTTCTTTCGGCGCTGATAGAGAGACGCATCACCAGATATTTCCTCTCAAACGGCGGTATAGTCAACAAGCAGGACAAGGACAAGTTCACGGTCTTTATGAACGCGAAGTGTCTTGAAAAGGTCCGCGAGGACAGGTTCTCGATCCTCGAGGAAGTCAAGGGCATCAACATCGGAAACGAAGTCGGCGCTACGCTGAGTATAGGCGTAGGCGAGCTGGGAGAGGATCTTGACGCGATCAGCCAGTTTGCCGTCACGGCGCTGGACCTGTGTCTGGGCAGAGGAGGCGATCAGGCGATCGTCAAGAGCCCGGAGGGCTTTACCTTCTTTGGCGGAAAGATCGAGCACAACGACAAATCCACGAGAGTCAAGGCGAGGACCATGGCCCAGGCTCTGCGCGAGATCATGAATACAAAAGAAAGAGTCCTGATCATGGGTCACAGGCAGCCGGACGCCGATGCGCTCGGCTCGGCAGCGGGCTTTTACCGCATCTGCAGGTCCATGGGCAAGGATGTGCATATAGTGCTTGAGAGCGATACCTCCGCCATAAACCCGATGCTTGAAAAGCTCAGGGAGGAGCCCGATTACGGCGCGGACGCTTTCATAAACGGAGAGCAGGCGCTCGAGCTTCTGACCGCAAACTCCATGGTCATACTTGTGGACCTGAACAGCGCGCCGCGCAGCGAGTGTCCCGAATTGCTGGAAAAATCGCGCAGCATAGTCATAGTGGACCACCACAGACAGGGAGGCGCGTCGCTTTCCGGCGCGGTGCTCTCGTATATTGAGCCCTACGCATCCTCGGCTGCGGAGCTTGTGACGGAGCTCATACAGTATATCTCGGACGATCTGAGGCCGACGCCCACAGAGGCGGACGCGCTCTACGCCGGCATTATAGTTGATACGGACAGTTTCCTGACAAAGACGGGCGTGAGGACGTTTGAGGCCGCGGCCTACCTTCGCCGCTGCGGAGCCGATATGGCCAGAGTCAGAAAGCTCTTCCGCGACGGGATGGACGATTTCAAGGCAAAAGCCGATATCGTCAGCAGCGTCGAGATATTCGAGGAAAGCTTTGCCATAGGCCGGTGCACCTCGGAAGGGATCGAAAATCCCACCGTTGTCGGCGCCCAGGCCGCAAACGAGCTGCTCGGCATAAGGGGCATCAAGGCGTCCCTGGTATTCACGCCGTATGAAGGGCAGATATATATCAGCGCCAGATCGATCGACGAGGTCAACGTCCAGCTGATCATGGAAAGGCTTGGCGGAGGCGGACATCTTTCGGTGGCCGGAGCACAGCTGATCTGCACCCTCGAGGAAGCGGTGGCGCTGGCAAAAGAAACCATCAAACAAATGCTTGAAGAAGGAGCGATATGATATGCAGGTAGTATTGCTTGAAGATGTAAAGGCTCTCGGAAAAAAGGGCCAGGTAGTAAAGGTAAACGACGGATACGCAAGGAATTTTATTTTCCCCAAGCACCTGGGTGAGGAGGCCACGCCTGCAAATCTTGCAAAGCTGGCCGCCCAGAAGAAAAAAGAAGAAAAGGTAGCCGCGGAAAATCTGGCTGCGGCGCAGGCCCTGGCCGCATCGCTTGCCGGAAAGAAGGTCTCCATAGCCGTAAAGGCCGGAGAGGGCGGAAGGATATTCGGCTCCGTGACGGGCAAGGAAATAGCGGACGCTGCCGCGGCGCAGCTTGGCCTGGAGCTTGATAAAAAGAAGATCGTACTCGCCGAGCCGCTTAAGGCTCTCGGAGCCCACGAGGTGACGGTAAGGCTTCACAGGGACGTGACGGCTCAGCTTTCGGTTGAGCTGACCGACAAATAAAAGTGTCCGCAAGAGAAGCATTCCCCTTATGACGGCCGTCCGCGGCCGTCATTACTGACAGACAGGCAGGAAAAAGATGGAAGAGAATGTAATAAAAAGAACAATGCCGAACAGCCCCGATGCCGAGCAGTCGGTCATCGGAGCGATGATACTGGACAACGAGTCCATAGCCGCGGTAGAGGATCTGCTTACGCCCGAGGATTTTTACCAGAGGCAGTACGGGATAATGTTTGAAGCCATAGTAGAGCTCTACAGGACCGGAAGGCCCGCGGATCTGCTCACGCTCCAGAACCTTCTCCGCGAAAAGGAGGTCGCCCCCGAGATAAGCAACATGACTTATATCGGCGAGCTCATCGCGAACGTGCCGATCACCGGCAACGCCAAATACTATGCTGAGATCGTAAAGGAAAAATCCACGCTCAGAAAGCTGATACATGCCTGCGAGGATGTGCTCAACGACTGCTATGCGGGCAGGGACAAGGTCGAAAACATCATGTCCGATACCGAGGAAAAGATATTCCGGGTCCTCAATCAGCGCAGAGTCGCGCCTTATTCGCCTATCGAGCAGATCGTCGCCGACGTCATAGACAGGATCCAGAATCCCACCCAGGGCGTAAAGACCGGCTTTACGGATCTGGACGAAAAGACTACGGGACTTCAGCCCTCGGATCTGGTGCTCATAGCCGCCAGACCTTCCATGGGCAAGACGGCCTTTGCGCTGAACATAGCCCAGAACGTCGCGTTTAAAAACAACGGCTGCGTGGTCATCTTCAGTCTCGAGATGTCAAAGGAGCAGCTCGTCACGAGGCTGCTTTCCATGGAGTCCCACGTAGATTCGCAGAAGCTGCGCAAGGGCCAGCTTGCGGACGATGACTGGTACAGGATCGGCGAGAGCGCTTCCGTGATAGCCCGCTCCGGGATGATAATAGACGATACTCCGGGCATACCTATTTCCGAGATCCGCTCGAAATGCCGCAAATACGCTCTCGACCACGACATAAAGCTGGTCATCATAGACTATCTCCAGCTGATAGCCTCAGCCTCCGGCTCGAGAAGCGACAACCGCACTCAGGAGGTCGCGGAGATATCCAGATCCCTCAAGGCGCTCGCCAGAGAGCTGAAGGTACCGGTGGTCGCGCTTTCCCAGCTGTCCCGCGCTCCCGAGCAGAGACCGGACCACCGTCCCATGATGTCCGATCTGCGTGAGTCCGGGGCCATAGAGCAGGACGCGGATATAGTCATGTTCCTGTACCGCGAGGATTACTACAAGCCGGACACCGACGAAAAGAACGTGACGGAGGTCATCATCGGCAAGCAGCGCAACGGCCCTATCGGTCCGGTAAAGCTTGCGTGGCTGCCTGACTTTACCAAGTTTGAAAATCTGGAGAAAAAACAGCAATAAAAGGAGGGGCTCCTATGAGAGACGAAAACTGCATTTTCTGTAAGATAGCCGCGGGAGAGATCCCCTCGGCCACGCTGTATGAGGACGGGGATTTCAGAGCCATACTGGATCTCGGACCTGCTTCAAAAGGCCATACGCTCATCCTTCCAAAGCAGCACAGCCGCGATCTGACGCAGCTTCCCGAGAGCGAGGCCGCGAAGGTCCTGCCGCTTGCCGGAAAGATCGGCGCCGCGCTGTGCAGCGCGCTTGGCGCCGACGGATTCAACGTGGTCCAGAACAACGGCGCAGCCGCCGGACAGACGGTCCCGCACTTTCATCTGCACATCATTCCGAGGTATGAGGGCGGGGAAAATATCGTGAGCTGGACGCCCGGCAGCCTCAGTGAAGATGACAGGGATATGATCGTCTCAAAAGTGAGCGGAATACTGGCTTCAAAAGGCTGAAAATCCTTGAAAAACCGCACTTTTTTGGTAAAAATGCTTGACAAAAGGGCATCGACGCTATATATTCATCAAAGATGTTCGCAGTGTGCGAAATGTTTTAGGAGGAATGAAATGAACAAGACAGAACTTATTGCTGAAATCGCAAAGAAAACAGAGCTTTCCAAGAAGGATGCCGAGAAGGCCCTCAAGGCTTTCGTCGAGACCGTTGGCGCTCAGCTCAAGAAGGGCGAGAAGGTTCAGCTCGTTGGCTTCGGTACCTTTGAGGTTGCCAAGAGATCTGCCCGCGAGGGACGTAATCCCCGCACCGGCGCTACCATGAAGATCAAGGCCACCAAGGCTCCTAAGTTCAAGGCCGGCAAGGCTCTGAAGGATGCCATCAACTAAATAGTATCCTGAGGATATGATTATTGACGATAAAGGGCTTGTATATGCTGCAAGCCCTTTATCTGGCATTTGAGGAGGCAGACAGAGGATGAGACTGGACAAATATCTCAAGGTCTCCAGACTGATCAAGAGGCGCACCGTGGCAAACGACGCGTGCGACGCCGGCAGGGTCAGTATAAACGGACGTCCCGCAAAGGCCTCGGCCGAGGTAAAGGCGGGAGATATCATAGAGATCGGTTTTGGCAACAGGCAGGTAAAGGTAGAGGTCACCGCGATAAAGGAGACCACCAAAAAGGACGAGGCGGAGGATATGTTCCGCTACCTGTAGGCAGGGCAGGATAAGGCCGGAGGAGAGATGGCCGGAATGGAAGAAAGAGACGGTATCCGCGAATCGAGCGGACGCAGAAAAAGAAAAAGCAGAGCCAAAAGGCGCGAGGTCACCGCTATCATAGTGATAGTGATGCTGATAGTCGCGGTCATCGGTATCTATACCATATCACTGAAAAAGAACGTGGAGGAAAACGCCGCGCGGCTCGCCGCCGTAAACGAGCAGATCGCCGAGGAGGAGGAGAGGGCGCAGCGGCTCGGAAACGACGAGATATTTATGCAGAGCCGGGATTTTATCGAGAAGATAGCGCGAGAGAGACTGGGTCTGGTCGATCCGGATGAGACAGTTATCAAACCGGGGAACTGAATGTGATCGATATCAGGGAAGTCCTTATCAATAAGTGTAAAGTCATGCAGGGAGACCGTATTGCCGTGGGCCTCAGCGGAGGCGCTGATTCGGTCTGTCTGCTTTTGCTTTTATGCGGGGCAAGAGAGGAGCTCGGGCTCGATATCTGCGCGGTGCACGTGCACCACGGCCTCCGCGGAGCGGAGGCCGATGAGGACCTTTCGTTTGCGAAGGAGCTGGCCGAAAGGCTGGGCGTGGAGTTTGAGTCAGTGAGGATCGACGCCCGCGAGATAGCGCGGTCAAAGGGAGTCTCGGTGGAGGAGGCCGGCCGCGGCGCGAGGTACGAAGCCCTGCGCCGCTGCGCGGCCGGCGGGCTCGTCGCGGTGGGGCATCACCTGGACGATCAGGCGGAGACGATACTGATGAATATAGTGCGGGGGTCGGGGCTCGCCGGGGCGGCCGGGATGGACTGGCGCAGCGGCGATATCATAAGACCTCTGCTTAGCGTACCCCGCACGGAGATAGAAGAGTGGCTGAGGGAGCGCGGGCAGTCCTGGAGGACGGACTCGACCAACCTCTCGGATGATTATACAAGAAACCGCATAAGGCACAGTGTCATGCCGGTGCTTGCAGACATCAACGGCCGCGCCGCCGCGCATATCTGCGCCTTTGGCGATGACTGCCGCGAGGCCCTTGAGATAGAGGAAAAGCTGGCCGAAGAGCTTTTTCAGACGGCGCAGATCGGCAAAGAGAGGATCGCATTCGACGCCGGCGCTCTGCGCGGCGCACAAAAGGCTGCCGCCTGCCGCGCCATTCAAAAGGCAATCGCCATGCTCGCCGGAAGCAGCCGCGACATAGGAAGGATCCATCTTGAGCAGACAGCTGCGCTTGCCGCGCAGGACGCCGCGGGCGGCGTTGACCTCCCCTGCGGACTTCGCGCGGAGAGGGAATACGGCCTGGTCGTTATCAGCTCCGGCGGGTATTTTGCCGGGAGGGCCGGTGAGTCGGACCGACTTATCGCGCGCCTCAATAAAGAGCTTTCCGGCGCCCGGGTTTTTTCCGCCGAGGGAACGCCGGATATTCCCAAAAAAGAATACACTAAATGGTTTGATTATGATAAAATAGAGGGCACGCTTGTCTGGCGGACGCGAAGAGAGGGCGACACCATCGCGCTTGCAGGAGTCGGGGAAAAATCAGCGGCCAGATTCATGCTGGATCTGAAGATCCCCGCCGGGGAGCGCGGATTTCTGCCTCTTCTCGCGGACGGCAGCCAGATCGTCTGGGTGCCGGGATACCGCATCAGCGAGGCCTACAAAGTCACCTCCGGGACAAAGCGGATCATCGAGATAAACATCGAAGGAGTATATGGTAAATGAGTGAGAGAGTCAGAGAGTACATCAGCCAGGAAAAGGTAGAGGCCAGGATCCAGGAGATCGCGGATAAGATCAGCGCCGAGTACGCGGGAAAACAGGTCCATGTGATCGGCATACTCAAGGGCAGCGTGTTTTTTATGTGCGAGCTCGCGAAACGCCTGTCGATCCCGGTCACCATGGACTTTATGAGCTGCTCAAGCTACGGCTCCGGGACAGTGTCAAAGGGAGTGGTCAAGCTTTCAAAGGATCTGGATGAGCCGATCGAGGGCAAGAACGTGATCCTCGTGGAGGACATCATTGATTCGGGCAATACGCTGGGTTATCTGCTCGAGCAGATGACTGTGAGAAAGCCCGCGAGCCTGAAGCTGTGCACGCTTCTGGACAAGCCCTCGCGCAGAGTAAGAAAAGATATAAAGGTGGATTATACCTGCTTTGAGATAGAGGATTATTTCGTAGTGGGATACGGGCTGGATTACGACCAGAAATACCGTAATCTCCCCTATGTCGGCATCGTCGAGTTTGACTGACGGCCGGGTTTCATTTAACGAGGTGTTATGAACGAAAGAAGACAGGGATACAATCCCATGCGGCTGATCCTGGCCATCGCCATGATAGGCGTCATGGTATGGATAATCAGCCAGAGCATGAGCTCCCGTAAAAGCTACTTTGACGGGAATATGGCGGGGTTCACCGCCGCCCTCGAAAAGGGCGAGGTCTCGTCCGTAGCCATAGAGCAGGACGAAAAGATACCCACCGGACGCATCATTTACGTTACGTCCACAGGCGGGTATGCCTTTAATTCCACCGATGTAAAAGCGGTGGAAAACTGGCTCGTGGAAAAGGGGTATACAAATTATACCGTGGGCGCGGTCCAGGAGTCCGTGAGCATCACGCTCATTATCATAGTGGCCATCGTGGCCGTAGCCATAGTGCTGCTCTTTTCAATGCTGCTGCGCGGTCTTGGCGGCGGCTCCAACAACCAGATGATGAATTTCGGCAAGAGCCGCGCCCAGATGATCCGCGATTCCAAGACGGATTTCAACAGCGTGGCTGGACTTGCCGAGGAGAAAGAGGATCTTTCGGAGATCGTGGAATTCCTCAGGAATCCCGCGAAATTCGCCAAGATGGGAGCCCGCGTTCCAAAGGGTATTCTGCTGGTCGGCCCTCCCGGCACCGGCAAGACCCTCATGGCAAAGGCTATAGCGGGCGAGGCGAAAGTGCCTTTCTTCAGCATATCCGGCTCGGACTTTGTAGAGATGTTCGTCGGCGTGGGCGCGTCCCGCGTGAGGGATCTCTTTGCCGAGGCCAAGAAGAATGCTCCCTGTATCGTCTTTGTCGATGAGATCGACGCAGTAGCCAGGCGCCGCGGATCGGGACTTGGCGGAGGCCATGACGAGAGAGAGCAGACGCTCAACCAGCTGCTGGTCGAGATGGACGGCTTTGAGGTCAACTCGGGGATCATAGTCCTGGCGGCTACAAACAGGGTGGATATCCTGGATCCCGCCATCATGCGTCCGGGGCGTTTTGACCGCAAGATCATGGTCCAGCGGCCCGACGTGAAGGCCCGCGAGCAGATCCTGCGCGTCCATGTAAAGCATAAGCCTCTGGCCGAGGACGTGGATCTCTCCCGCGTAGCAAAAACCACCGCAGGTTTTACGGGAGCAGATCTTGAAAACCTCATGAACGAGTCCGCCATCCGCGCGGCCAAGGCCAACAAGGCGTATATATCTCAGGAGGACATCGATCAGTCCTTTGTCAAGGTCGGCATCGGTACAGAAAAGAAGAGCCATGTGATCTCCGACGAGGAGAAGCGCATTACTGCGTATCACGAGGCCGGACACGCGATCCTTTTCCATGTGCTGCCCCATATGAATCCGGTGCACACGATATCGGTCATTCCGACGGGCGCGAGCGCGGCCGGCTACACCATGCCGCTGCCTGAGCGCGACAATATGTTTATCACAAAAAATGAGATGCTCGAGCATATCATGGTGAGCATGGGCGGGCGCATCGCCGAGGAGCTGGTCTTTGGCGATATAACTACCGGCGCGTCTGCTGACATCAAGCAGGCGACGGGTCTCGTGAGAGATATGGTCACCAAATACGGCATGTCGGAAAAGGTCGGATTCATCAACTGCGCCGACGAGGAGGAGGTCTTCCTCGCGCGGGACTATACGCTCTCGCACAGCCGCAGCGACTACTTGGACAAGCTTATCGACGATGAGGAGCGCCGCATTCTTGAGGAATGCTATCAAAAGGCCCGCGAGATCATAGTCGAGCACAAGGATATCCTCAATGCCTGCGCCAAGCTTCTGGTAGAGAAGGAAAAGATCTACCAGGAGGAATTCGAGGCGCTCTGGATCGGCAAAAAGATCCCGGCAAAGATCAAAAGATAATTTCAGGAGTATTTATGGTTCCCGAATGGGCAAAAGGTGCTGTAGTATACCAGATTTTTCCCGACCGCTTTTGCAATGGCGATCGGGAAAATGATGTAAAGACAGGAGAATATGTATACGGCAGGATCGGCGAGGTCGTGCACGCGGATAACTGGAGCGATCCGCCTGAGGCGCTGGACGTTCATCGCTTTTACGGCGGAGATCTGGAGGGCGTCTGGAACAAGCTTCCGTATCTTAAGGAGCTTGGCGTGGAAGTGCTGCTCTTTAATCCGATATTCAGATCTCCGTCGAATCACAAGTATGACACGACGGATTATTACGAGATAGACCCGCACCTGACGAGCCGCCATGCGCGTAACCAGGAAGACCCCGGGCGTGTGCTCTCGCCAAACGAATACTTTGCGTTTTTTACGCGGGCGGTCCACGAAGCGGGGATGAGGATCGTGCTGGATGGGGTATTCAACCACTGCGGCAGCGAAAACGCCTGGTGCAGCGATCCGGCGAAGGCGGATTATTTCTTGACCGGCGACGACGGCAAGCGTGTCTGCTGGTGGGGAGTAGAG
>CAMOQY010000009.1 GCA_946623295.1 uncultured Lachnospiraceae bacterium
CAAGACAGTGATTCCGGAATAGGGGCTTGTTCCCTTATTGAAATCGCTGTCTTTTTCAAAGGAGGAGATTATGCTGAAATTCAGAAGATTTCTGGTAGTTGTCCTTTCCATGGCGCTTGTACTTTCATATGCGCCTGTGATCTCTGTGGCCGAGGAGGGCGCGCGCGGAGCCGTGCACGTCGATCTGGGCCACGATCACAGCGACGGAAGCTGGACCGCGTGGGGCGACGGAGAGGGAGAGAGTACGTCTCTGCCTTTGTCATCGGGCAAGTATTATCTCACGAGGGATATTACTGTCAGCGCCCAGCACAGGCTGACCGGCGGTCAGGATATAGAGCTGTGCATGAATGGATACAGTATAAACTCTACATCCACAGCATGGGGTTCGGTATATCAGATATACGGGACGAATATCAACCTGACGATCGAGAACTGCGGCACGAGCGGCAAGATCACCCGCAGCGTAAGCGGCGGCAACGCTCTCATGGGGTCCGGCGGAAGTTCTTCAGGTTCTCTTACACTCACAAATGTCACTATAGATGGCATCAAAGGTACCAATAACGGTACCGGCATCACCGTGCAAGGCACGACGACGCTCACGATGACGGGCTGCACGATCACAAACTGTACCTCCAGCGGCTATGCGCCGGTGCTCTTTGCTGCAGGCAGCGGTCTCGTTACGCTTAAAGACTGCGATATCAAGGACAACAGCTCCACCGCGACGTCGGGCAGCCATTTCCCTGTCATCCGCGGCACGGGTACATCCAAAATCGTATTTGACGGCTGTCTGTTCACAGGCAACAGCGGCAGGACGGCCAGCGTATATTCATCCAACTCTTCCGGAGCGACAGTGACGTTCAAGGACTGCACGGTCACCGGAAATACTACTACCGACACCGGAAACTCCACGGGATGTATCTATCTGCTCGGCAATAATGCCACCCTTGAAGGCTCAAACATCGTAAAGAATAATAAGAAGGGCAACGGCTCCGCTGTGGGCTTTACGATGCAGAATGCGACCAATACCTTCTCTATCAAGAATGCTGGCGATGACGCGGACGTCGACGTCAGTTACGTGGCGGATCCCGCTGAGGGAGCTGAGCTTGCCACTATCACCGGAAGTCTTAAGGGCAGCTGGACGTGGCTCAAGGACGATACCAAGATGCTCGTAGACGACGGCTCGGGCAAACTGGTCCTGGTCGACGCCGCGATCAGGGGTATCAGACTGCCTGCCACGGCGGAAGCAGAGGTGGGCAAGACTTCCACTCTGACCCCTGATTTTATCCCGGAGAACACCCCCGATACGGACAAGGGCGTAACGTGGACGACCTCCGCTCCGGGCATCGCCACAGTCGATGCGAACGGCGTTGTAACGGGCGTTTCCGCCGGCCAGGCAACCATTACTGTCACCTCTCAGGTGAACGCTGAATACACCGCCTCCTGCCTTGTCACGGTCACGGAAGTGGTCATTCACGAGCATGACGGACTTTCATTTGATAAATGGACATCGGCAACGACCCTTCCCTCGACAAGCGGCAACTATTATCTGAGCAGCGATGTGACGCTTGACTCGGTATGGGATGTTCCCAATGGAGCAGATATCACTCTCTGCCTTAACGGTCACAGCATCATTTCAGACGGCAGCAGCCGCGTGATCCGTGTCCAGACGGGCGGCAAGCTCGCCGTCACCGACTGCAGCGATACCCCCGGCAGCATAAAGGGCGGAAAGAGCACCTACGGCGCGGGCGTCAGGATCCAGCCCGGCGGCGAGTTCAATCTCTATAACGGAATCATCGAGGGCAACACCTCTGACGCTTCGACCGGCGGAGAGGGCGCAGGCGTTTACGTACTCGGCAGGAACACCATCAGCGAAACAAAATACAACGGCGGCGTTTTCAATATGTACGGCGGCAAGATCACCGGCAATACCGGCGGTGTCGGCGCGGCTGTCAACGTCTACGGATTCTCCGGAAGCACTGATATCGGTGAGGAATACGAACCCGGTACTTTCAATATGTACGGCGGCGAGATATCCGGCAACAGCGGCACTACCGGCACGGTATACATCAGAAATTACGCCAAGGCCAATATCACCGGCGGTTCGATCCATGATAATACTACGACAAAGAGCGCTGCGGGTCTCTACCTCCAGGCAAACGCCTCGGCAGCTCTGGGCAGCGTTGAGATCACCGATAATGAGTCCGGAGCAAACGGCGCCATATACGTAGGTGACAATGCGTCCCTGACGACCGACGGCACCCGGATCACCGGCAACAGCGCAGGCGCGCTCGGAGGCGGCGTGTTCGTCGCCGGAAGCGGGAGCACGGTAAAACTCTCCGGAGCGACCGTGATCACCGGCAACAAGGCGGATTCCAAGGACAACAACCTTTATCTTTCAGGCTCCGCGGTTGCGGATCCCGCAGGTCTGTCTGACGGCGCTTCGATAGGAGTGACCGCGGCATCCACGCCCGCGGCTATCGGAACGGACGGCAGCGAGAGCAAGCTGGCGTACTTTACCAGCGACAGTGTTTACAGAGAAATAACCGTAAAGAACGGACAGCTTTATATAGATACTGATCCCAGTCACAGCCACTGTGTCTGCGGAACGGGCAGCGGGATCGGCTGCGACCATGCTTCTCTTGTCTGGAGCGCATGGGAGAGCGCGAGCGCGCTTCCTTCCGGCAGCGGCAATTACTATCTTACGGAAGACGTTCAGCTGACTGATGTTCAGTCGATAGGCGCGGGAGAGCAGGTCAACCTCTGCCTTAACGGCCACACCGTAAAGGCTGCGGACAATTGCAGGATCTATACGATCGGCAAGGAAGCGGTTCTTTCGATCACCGATTGCCAGGGAGCGGCCGGAAAGCTTACCGGCGGCAACAGCGCCTACGGCGGAGCGATAAATATCAACCGCATGGCGGTCTTTAACCTCTATGCGGGAACTCTGACCGGCAACAAGGCGCGCACCAATTCGTCCGGAGCGGGCGATGAAGGCGGCGCGGTATACATGCAGTCCGGAAATGACAGCGAGCACGGCGGCACCTTCAATATGTACGGCGGCGAGATATCCGGCAACAGCGCCGGCGTCGGCGGAGCTGTCAGAGTCCAGGGCGGATCATCGGCCTCTGCAGCAGGCAGCATCAATATCTTCGGCGGCCGCATCAGCGGCAACACAGCCACCAGGGGCGGCGGAATCTTTGCGAGCGACGATGCGACGGTAACTGTCAGCGGCGGCTCCATTTCCGATAACACCGCTACGAATACCGCGGATGCGGGCGGCGGCGCGATCTACGCCTCCAACGTGACACTGGATATTAAAGGCGGTTCCATTTCCGGAAATACCGGAAGCGGAAACAACGGCGGCGGCGTCCTGATCACAGGCGCAAGGGCCAGTCTGAATATCAGCGGCGGTACGTTCTCCGGAAATACCGCAAAGAACGGCGGCGGCATACTTGCGCAGGCCTCCTCGCAGGTCAATATTTCCGGCGGAAAGTTCACCGGAAACAAGGCTGAGAGCGACGGCGGCGCGATCTATATCAGTACAAACAGCACTCTTAAGTTTACGGGCGGCACGGTTTCCGGCAATGAAGCCGGACGCTACGGCGGCGGCGCATGCCTGCTGCGCAGCGAGAACACCTTCAGCGGCGGCAGCTTCAGCGGCAACTATTCCGGCAGCAACGGCGGCGGCGCCTATGCGATGGGCGCAAAGGTCAAGCTGAGCGGTACGGACTTTTCGGACAACAGAGCCGAGGGCAACGGCGGCGCCTATGCGGCGTCAAGTACGAACGTTACGTCCGACGGAGCCACAACTTCCATTGCTTCCGAGACTGAACTTACCGGCGGCAGCTTCAGCGGCAACAGCGCAAAGAACGGCGGCGCGATCCTGAGTCAGGGACGCGGCAGCAGCTTTAAGATGACCGGCGGAACTGTAAAGAACAACGAATCAGCTGTACAGGGCGGCGGTATTTTCGCCAGCAGCAATACAACCTTTGAGTTCTCGGGCGGCACCGTATCCGGCAACAAGGCGGGCACGAACGGCGGCGGTATCGAGATATTCAGAGCCGAAGCAAAGCTTACCGGCGGAATGATCGAAAACAACTCCGCAAAGGTCAACGGCGGCGGTGTGCATATCGCAGGCTCCGAGGCTGTCATCAGCGGGATCGGCATCAGGCGTAATACGGCGGGCGAAAACGGCGGCGGTATAGTGGTACAGACCGGCACCGATACCGTGAACGGCGAAAAACAGAAGTTCCCGGCTGACGTAAGGATCACGGGCGGCACCTTCAGCGGCAACAGCGCAAAGAACGGCGGCGGTATGCTGATCCAGGGCGACAAGTCCTCGGCAGTCATGACCGGCGGCACTTTCAGCAGCAACAGAGCGACCGATTCGGGCGGCGGAGTTTACGTAAGTACGAACACCTCGTTTGAGATGAACGGCGGCAGCATAACCGGCAACAGCTCCGGCAAGGATGGCGGCGGCATGGTAACGCTCCGCTCAAAGGTCAACCTCCGCGGCGGTACGATCAGCGGCAATACGACGCAGGCCAGCGCAGGCGGCATCAAGAACCTCGGCGCCTCCCTCTATCTGCGCGGAGTTACCGTATCCGGCAACGAAGCCAAGGTCAACGGCGGCGGTATCCGTTCCTGCAACATAGTCCAGAACGGCGTTACCTATATCGCCCACCTCTACATGAGCGCCGGCAGTGTCAGGGACAACAAGGCACAGCACGGCGGCGGCCTGCTCGTCGAGCAGAAGGGTTCGTCATTTGAATTCTCGGGCGGCACCTTCAGCGGCAACAGCGCGTCCGTCGCGGGCGGCGGCTTCTATATCAGCACGAGCACGGCCTTCACCATGAGCGGCGGTATCGTTGAAAACAACACCACCGACGGCAGCGGCGGCGGAGTATATATCCTCCGCAATGACGCGGTCATAACAGGCGGCGAGATCCGGAACAATACCGCGGTCAAGTCGGCAGGCGGCATCCTCTTTACCAGTAATCTGGCGCTCAAGAACGTCATGAACGTCAGCGGCCTCAAGATCACCGGCAACAAGTCGGCTACGGCAGGCGGTGTCGTCGTTCAGGGCAGAGCCACGGTGAATATGGACGGCGTGACCGTTGCGGAGAATTCCTGCGAGAAGAACGGCGGCGGCATCTACTTCAGCGTAAACAGCTGGCTGAATATAAAGAACAGCGTGATCGAAAAGAACAGCGCGCTCCTCGATGGCGGCGGGATCTTTGAAAACATCCCCGCGATCCTGACCATAGAGAATTCCGAGATCCGCGACAATACCGCGGGACGCGACGGAGGCGGCTTCTTCAGCAGAGGCTCCAATACCTTCAAGGGCGTTGTCATTACGGGCAACACAGCCGCGGGACGCGGCGGCGGAGCAGCTGCGCGCAAGACCTGGTACAACTTCCAGGCTGCGGACTGGTTTGAGAAGCCTTACCAGGATTTCATCGGCTGCACGATAGAAAATAACAAGTCGGGAGATATCGGCGGAGGCCTGTGGCTGGATCTGGGTACATACGGTACGGTCGAGGATACGGTCATCAGGAACAACGAGTCTTCCACTGAGGGAAGCGGACTCTGGGCGATAGACGATATCACGCTTAAGTCGGTTACCGTTACGGAGAACAAGTCCGCATCGGGCGGCGCCGCTCTCTACCTGGCTCCTTCCGCTTACGACGGCTTCTCATATTTCGCAGGCATAATCAAGATGTCCGGAGATATGAAGGTCAGCGGCAACACCGGCAAGGATATGTATCTGGGCGACAAGACCGTAGTGGTGGTACCCGATGAGGGACTCGGAGACAACGCTCTGATCGAGATCGAGCTTTCCGACGGCCTTATCACCAACAGGATCTACGGACCTTATGACTATAAGGGCGGCGATCAGAAGTATACACTGACAAAGGGAACGCTTTCGATGACCGATCCCGAGTACGATGCTTCCGCGGCTCCTGTGCCGGCTGAGGAGGAAAGCTCCGAGGCTCAGACAGAGCCCGGTTCGGAGGCGTCACAGGATTCCGGTTCGTCCGCGACGCCCTGGCTGATCGGCGGGATCGCGGCGGGCGCCGTGGCCCTGGCCGGAGCGGCGGTAGCTATATTTAAGAAAAAGTCCAAGAATGACGAGGCATAAATTGCAAAGGAGGAAAAGACAATGAAAAGATATCTGGCTTTTATACTTGCAGTGATCATGATAGTTTCCTCCTGTGCGTGCGGAGGGAGCCCCGATGCGGCTTCATCCGCTGCAGAGGACCCCTCGGGCGAGGCTGAGAGTACTGCATCTGCGGAGGAACCTTCGAGCGCGGCCTTTGATCCCAATGCCATCATCGACGCCATAGATGAGACTGTGCCCATGGGCGGAGTGTACCAGGTGCATTCGATAACGGGCGTAAAGCAGATGGCCGAACATCCGGACGCGAAGTTCAAGCTCCTGCGCGATATTAACCTTGGCGGCGCCGAGATCGCTCCCGCCGGGACTCAGTCGGCTCCCTTTACCGGACAGATCGACGGCTCGACACACGTTATCTCCAACTTTACCATAACTCCTGGCGAGGACGGCAACACCGGTCTCGTGGGTGTGCTGAAGGGGAGCGTCAAGGACCTGATCATCGACAACGTCACTGTCAAATGCGACGAGAACACAAAGAGTATCGGCGCTATCGCAGGTGTGAATGAGGGCACGATCTCCAGAGTTACGCTGACAGGCGGCTCCATGACCGTGGATAAGGCAGCCTCCGGCGCGGCCATAGGCTCCGTCGCCGGTACGAACAAGGGCAGCATCTCCAACACCACGGTAGCGGTGGATATCGTCTGCAGCTTCGCGGGCGAGGCATCCGTCGGCGGTATTGCGGGAGTCTGCGAGGGCGGCACCATGAATTACGCCGAGCAGGACGGAATTCTTGAGATCACCGGCGGCTCGGCCAAGAAGTCGGGACTTATCGCCGGCAGCACGAAAGGCGCCGAGATCAAGGCCTGCGCCTTTGTCGGCGCGGTAAATACCATAGACGGCAAGCTTTTTACCGATCTTGTCGGATCGGATGAGGGCTCCACGATAGAGAAATGCCTTACACGCGACAACGGCCGCGAGCCTCTGCCTGAAAACATTCAGAAGCTTCGCGACAAGGTCGTGGATACGATGTACGCCATGGGCAGCGTGGTGTGGACGGTAAAGGAAAAGCTTTACCATGACTGCACCTGTACTCTGACTGCCTGCCACGGCATCTTTTATCCCGGAATGATCTACGTGGGTATGCCTTACGGACACAAGGGCGCGTCCCTGAACAGATTTATGTCCATGGTCGACGAGGACAACGTAGTCATCGACTGGGCATACGATCAGGAATCATTCGATACCTATGACAGCTATATGAACAGCGACTGTTCCTCGTCAATTTTCCAGGCGTGGGCTACAGTCAGCAATACCATCAATTTCTGCAGAGTAAGCGGTGAGCTTCCTACAGTACCGGGCGGCTGCGTCCCGGTAGGAGATTATCCCTGGGAGCTGATCACGAGCTATAAGGACAAAGAGACTTCCGATCTGTGGATCAAGGATGGCGTGGTCTCCGAGGAATCCATGCTGGAAGCCTATGCCCAGATGAGAAAGGGCGACGCTTACTGGTACAAGATAAAAGCCGGCGGACATACCCGTATGCTGGCCGAGGACCCGGTAATCGTACGCGATCAGGAAGGCAGGATCGATCCTAACCTCAGCTATGTGATCTGCCACGAGCAGGGCGCTACCCACCAGGAGGACAATGTCTACAGCTCCTGGAAGACCAACTGGAGATACAATCTTGCCGCGCTGCTTTCCCTCGGGTGCTTCCCCGTCACCTGCCAGGAGCTTCTGACCGGCGAGATGGAGACGCCTCAGGCTCAGATCCTGGGCGGCTGCGACGGCAAGGCCGGTCTCTTTACCGGTACCATCAAGGCCAACTACTACCTCGATGAAGTTACGCTGGTCATCGATGACGAGGACGGCAACGAGGTCCTTAACAAGAGGATGTTCCCTGCAATCGGCAGAGTCCATGACGGCTCCGACGGCGGCGGCGGCGCGGACATAAATATCCGCTGCTACGACGATGACTTTGATATGGCTGCCTTCGCGACGCCTCTGCAGGATCTTATGATGAAGCCCGGCGCAGTCTATCATGCCACCATAACAGCGATACTCGCCACAGGCGATATAATTACGGTAAAGGATTATACGTTTACAAACGGCACTGCTTCCGCAAAGGCTGACTGAGCGGCTGCGCCGTCAGGACACGGGCGGCAGGGCTGACCTGAGCCGCCCGGTGTCCGGGGAGGATATATGGGAGGAAGCCCCTGGCTGTACATACTGATCTTTATACTGATCACTATTGCGGTAGTTTTATTGCTCTCGCTCGTTTTCGGTCTGATCATAGCAGCTGCCGGGAGAAAATTCTCCAGAGATACCCTGGATAAATACGAGAAGCGTGTCGAAGGTCTCCTGCCGGGCACGGACTGCGGACAGTGCGGATACTCCGCCTGCGGCGAGTGCGCCGGAGCGCTGCTCCGGGCCGAAAAGGACGATGATGTGTGTCCTTTTACAGGCGCTGAGGATCAGGCAAAGATCGCGGAGATCAGAGATGAGCTGCGTAAGATCATGGAGGATCCCAGGCCCGTAAAGAGCGTCCCGGAGGATGTCACAGGCATCCGGGGGCTTTGGAGGCGAAGAAGAAGATAAAGTCAGGGGGAAGAAAAGTCATGCTTGAAAAACTGCTTGACGGAGTAGAAAAGAACAGAGAACTTATAGCGGCGGCCTACGACCGTATCTGGAAGAATCCGGAGACCGGCTACCGCGAGTGGAAGACGAATGAGTATCTGAAGAACGAGTATGAAAAGCTCGGCTATGAGCTGACGATGGCCGGTAATATTCCCGGATTCATCACTGAGATAGATACCGGAAGACCCGGTCCCACGGTTGCGGTCTTCGGCGAGATGGACGCTCTGATCTGCGCCACACACCCCGACGCGGATCCCGCTACCGGCGCCGTACATGCCTGCGGCCACTGCGCGCAGTCAGCCGCGCTGCTTGGACTGGCCGCCGCGCTAAAGGAGCCCGGAGCGCTGGACGGGATGAGCGGAAAGATCCGGCTCATCGCGGTCCCTGCCGAGGAACTCATTGAGATAGAGTACAGGCAGAAGCTTTACGATGAGGGCATTATCAGATACTTCGGCGGCAAGCAGGAGTTTATATACAGAGGTCTGCTGGACGGAGCGGACATG
Source organism: uncultured Lachnospiraceae bacterium (assembly GCA_946623295.1). Taxonomy (GTDB): domain Bacteria; phylum Bacillota; class Clostridia; order Lachnospirales; family Lachnospiraceae; genus UBA3774. The sequence goes on from CAMOQY010000009.1 coordinate 9,256, forward strand.
GCGATCATGATCCACAATTCGACCGTCTGGCCAAAGGGCACCGGCAGAGTGAATCTCGGTTCGAACGGCTGCATGATCAAGACGATCGTCTTCCACGGCAAGGCCTCTCACGCAGGCGGTTCACCTCACAGGGGACGCAACGCGCTCTACGCCGCCACACAGGCGCTTTCGGCTATCAACGCGATCCGTGAGACCTTCCGGGACGAAGACCATATCAGAGTCCACGGCATCATCACCAAGGGCGGAGACGTGGTAAACACGATACCCGACCGTGTGGTGATGGAGTTTTATGTCCGCGGAGCAAACGGAGACGCCATAAAGGCAGCAAATGAGGCTGTCAACCGCGCCGTTTCCGGCGCTGCGGTGAGTCTGGGCTGCACGGTCACGATAGACGACCGTCACGGATATTTCCCCAGGATCCACGACAGGGGGATGATGGAGGCCGCCAGGGAGGGCATGGAACTTGCCCTTGAGCACGTCCTCTACATACCCGAGGGCTGGACCTACGGATGCTCTGATTTCGGCGATATCACCTCGATCATGCCGGGCGTGCACCCGTATATCGGCGGAAGCCGCGGCACAGCCCACGGCAGCACCTACTTTATCGACGATCCGGCGGGCGTATGCACGGATTCGGCAAAAGCTCAGGCCGGGATACTGTGGGTCCTTTTAAAGGACGGCGCGGAAAGAGCGCTCAGGATCAAAGAGGATTTCACGCCCGTCTTTGCCACCAAGGAAGAGTACCTTAAGTTTATCGATGATGCGACTGACGTGAGGGAAGCGGTGAGCTACCTGGATGACGGAAGCATCCTGATCAAATAATCAAGGAGAGAGGAAATGGGAAAGTACATACTTAAGCGCGTTCTTCTGCTTGTACCTACACTGCTCATCATCCTGATCTCGGTTTTTGCGCTGATGCGCATGGTTCCCGGCTCGCCGGTGCTCGCGCTCCTCGAGGGAGAAGAGGACGTGGACGCCCAGCGCGTCTGGGAGGTAGAGGAGGAGATGGGATTCCATGATCCGATCATAGTGCAGTTCGGCAGATACGCGAAGGGCATTGTGTCGGGTGACTGGGGAGTGTCCTATTTCAACGACAAGCCTGTATTTGAAAACATGGCTGCAGTATGGGAACCTACGCTGCTGATCACGGCCTACGCGACGATCATCACGGTCGTGATAGCGATACCCGTGGGTATCTTCTGCGCGACGCACAGAAACTCGGTACTGGACTACATCATAAGTACGCTTTCCACGGCGACGATGATCATTCCGGGCTTTATCATGAGCCTGCTGCTCGCGTATTTCCTGGGCTTTAAGCTCAAATGGTTCCCGACCATCGGCTATACATACATCGAAGACGGCGGCTTCTGGAACGCCATATACTGCCTGACGCTTCCGAGCTTTGCCATAGGCCTGCACCACGTGGCCTCGCTGGCCAGATACACCCGCTCGTCCATGCTGGATGTGCTGGGGCAGGATTACATACGTACGGCGAGAGCCAAAGGCCTTTCGAGGAGAAAGGTCTACTACAAGCACGCGCTCAAGAATACGCTCTCTATCGTTGCGACGATGATCGCAGGGTCGATTGCGGCGATGCTCGGCGGCGCGGTCGTTACCGAGAAGGTCTTTACCATCAGAGGCATGGGCACGCTGGCCGTCGATTCGCTCAGCCGGCGCGATTACAACCAGGAGCAGGCCATAGTGCTCTTTATGGCCTTTATCTTCCTTGGAGTCGACCTGCTCATGGATATCATGTACAAGGCGCTTGATCCGCGCATCGAGTACGAGTAAAGGGGGCGGCGTCATGAATGAGATGAGAAAACACATGAAGCCGACTGCTTTCCTGAGAAAGAACGGAAGGATCATCATCGGCGGAGTCATCATAGGTTTTGTGATATTCTGCGCGATCTTTGCCCCGCTGCTCACCAGCTGGGACCCCGAAAAGGTCAACCTTCTCGATAAAAACGCGCTCCCGAGCGCTGAGCACATAATGGGAGCCGACTACCTCGGCAGAGACATCTGGGCGCGTATACTCTACGGCTCGCGCACCACGCTGCTGGTTTCCATAGGATCGGAGATATTCCTGATCCTTACCGGAACTATCCTCGGACTGATCTGCGGCTACTATAAGAGAGTGGAAAAGATCCTCATGAGGATCATGGACGCCTTTGCGACGGTGCCCAACCTCCTGCTCTGCCTGCTGATGATCAGCGTTTTCGGCGCCGGTATTCCTCAGATGATCATAGCGCTGGCCATCCACGGTATCCCGGGACACGCCCGCATGGTCCGCAACCAGGTGCTTTCGCTCCGCGAAAAGGAATATATCGAGAGCGAATACGCCATGGGCGCGGGAGATCTGAGGACCCTGTTCCACCATATCCTGCCTGCCTGCTCGTCGTACCTGCTCGTCAGATTTTCAAACGGTCTGGCCGGAATGATCCTTTCGATGACCTCGCTGTCATTCCTCGGGATCGGTCTGGATCCGACCGTGGCCAGCTGGGGAGGCATCGTCCAGGACGGACAGAAGCTGATGTTTGCCGTGCCGCACCTGGTCTTTTTCCCGGCGCTGGCCATATGCCTGACCGTGTTCGGCTTTGCCATGCTCGGCGACGGCCTGCGTGATAAATTCGACCCGAGGCTGAGATAAGGAGGCGCGAGATGACGGAAGAAAAGAAAAACACAAAAGAAGAACCTATCGTCAGCGTCGAGAATCTCGAGCTCTGGTTTGACAACGATTACGGTTCGATAAAGGTACTCAACGGTATCACCTTTGATATAATGAAGGGCGAAACGCTCGGTATAGTGGGAGAATCCGGCTGCGGCAAGAGCATGACGAGTCTGTGCATCATGCAGCTGCTCAACACGCCTCCCGCGAGGATCAAGGGCAGCATCCGCCTCAAGGGCCGCGAGCTTCTCGGTCTTTCCGACAAGCAGATGCAGCACATCAGAGGCAACGAGATATCCATGATCTTCCAGGAGCCCATGACCAGCCTGAATCCTGTCTTTACCATAGGAAATCAGCTGATCGAGACCTTTATGCTCCATCAGGGCCTGTCCAAAAAGGAAGCCTCCGAGCGTGCGCTGGAGATGCTCAGAATGGTCAGGATCCCCGAACCTGAGCAGCGCTTCAAGGAGTATTCCTATCAGCTGTCGGGCGGAATGCGCCAGAGAGTCATGATAGCTATGGCTCTGGCCTGCAAGCCTGATCTGCTGATCGCCGACGAGCCTACGACGGCGCTGGATGTGACTATCCAGGCGCAGGTGCTGGATCTGATGAAGGATCTTCAGGAGGAGATGGGCACCGCGATAACTTTCATAACCCACGACCTCGGCGTCGTGAGCGAGACCTGCGACAGAGTGCTGGTGCTCTACTGCGGCGAGGTTATGGAAGAAGCGGACGTGGACGAGATATTTGAACATCCGCTGCATCCTTATACGCAGGGACTTATGAGCACACTTCCCAAGTTTGATCAGCCGGGAACGCTTCCCACGATCCCCGGAACGGTACCTCCCTCGGGCAGATACCCCTCGGGATGCGTGTTCGCGCCGCGCTGCCCGCATGCTACCGACCGCTGCAGGGCCGAAAAGCCCGGGCGCTGCGAGGCGCAGGACGGGCACTTCGTCCGCTGCTTCCTGTATGAAAAATGATCAAGGTTGTGTTAAGTAGGAGTACATACCATGGCAGAGAATAAGACCGTATTGGTACAGGCCAGAGGGATCAAACAGTGGTTCCCGATCAAAAAATGGTTTTTTGAACAGAAGGCCTACGTTAAGGCAGTAGACGACGTGGATCTCGATATATATAAGGGCGAGACGCTCGGAGTCTGCGGCGAGTCGGGCTGCGGCAAAAGCACCCTGATGAGGACCATGCTTCAGCTGATAAAGCCGACCGAAGGTACAGTCACCTACAACGGTACCGAGCTGACGGGACTTCACAAGCACGACCTGAAAAAGATACGCGAGAACATGCAGATCGTTTTCCAGGATCCCTACAGCTCTCTGGACGGCAGGATGAAAGTGGGCGCCATTATCGAGGAGCCCATGATCATCAACAAGACCTTTGCGACAAAAGAAGAGCGCAGGGCAAGGGTTCTCGAGCTGATGAAGCAGGTGGGTCTGGACGAGTCCTACATAGACAGATATCCGCACGAGTTCTCCGGCGGACAGCGTCAGAGGATCGTCATAGCCAGAGCGCTGGCTACGAATCCTCAGATGCTTTTCTGCGACGAGGCCGTTTCGGCGCTCGATGTCTCGGTCAGGGCTCAGATCCTGAACCTGCTGGAGGAGCTTCAGGATACCCTCGGCCTCACGTATATGTTTGTTTCGCATGATCTGTCGGTCATCGAGCATATCTGCGACAGGATCGCGATCATGTATCTCGGCAAGATAGTGGAGATCGGCACCAAGGACGACATTTTCAAGTCGACTGCACATCCTTATACCAAGGCGCTCCTTTCGGCGATCCCTATGGTGGGGAAGAAAAAGACGGAGAGGATAATCCTTGAGGGCGATATCCCCAGCCCCGTGAATCCTCCGAGCGGCTGCCGTTTCCATACGCGCTGCCCTTACGCTACCGAGCGCTGCGCTACCGAGGTCCCTGAGCTCAAGGACCTGGGCGGCGAGCACAAGGCTGCGTGCCACCTCGCAGGCTGACAGCTGACCTGCGGACTTTTAATCTGCGTTAGGAGTATAATCGTCAGTATGAACAAATACGATTATCTGGACATCATAGACGAAAAGAGCGCGATGCTGGACAGCCTCGCCGATTATATCTGGGACAACCCGGAGCTGAATTTCCGCGAGTACAAATCATCCGCGGCGCTGATAAAAGCGCTCAGGGATGAGGGCTTTGAAGTGGAGACAGGGATCGACGGCATGGAGACCGCTTTTTCCGGGAGCTACGGAAGCGGCAGACCGGTCATCGGCATACTCGGCGAGTTTGACGCGCTTGCCGGTCTGAATCAGGAGGCCGGCGCGCTCACGCAGAAAGGCGACGGTACTCCGGGCCACGGCTGCGGCCACAACCTCCTCGGCGTCGGATCGCTCGCCGCTGCCATGGCGGTAAAAAAATATCTCGAATCGCATCCGGGAGCAGGTACGGTCATCTATTACGGATGTCCCGCCGAGGAAGGCGGCAGCGCCAAGGCCTTTATGGCGCGTGACGGCGTCTTTGACGGACTCGACGCGGCGCTGACATGGCATCCGGCAAATCAGCTGAGCGCCCAGAACAGCCGCAACCTGGCAAACTGCAAGGTGCTCTTCAAGTTTGACGGTATTGCCTCTCATGCGGCGCTTACGCCTCAGCTCGGACGCAGCGCGCTCGATGCCGTAGAGCTGATGAACGTCGGCGCGAACTATCTCAGGGAGCACGTAAAAAGTGATGTGAGATTTCATTATGCGGTGACGGATCCCGGCGGAGCAGCGCCCGGAGTGGTGCAGGCACACGCTGAGGTTTTGTACCTCATCAGAGCCCCCAAGGTCGAGACGGTCATGGACGTATACAGACGCATCTGCAATATAGCAAAGGGTGCGGCGCTGATGACGGAGACGACGGAAAGCCACGTATTTTTAAAGGCGGTGTCGTCGATGATGCCCAATCAGGTCCTGGTGAGAGCGCTCCAGGATTCGCTCGATGAGCTTCCGGTGCCTCAGCCTTCCGAGGAAGACCTTGCGTACTACCGGGAACTCACCCGCACGAGCATGATGGGGCTTACCGATGCGGACCCGGAGAATCCGCTTTTCATCACCGCAAAGCCTCTGGAGTCGCTGACGCAGCGCTTTGGCTCCACGGACGTGGCGGACGTGAGCAGAGTCTGCCCCACGGCGCAGATCACCGGAGGCAACTATGCCAAGGGCACGCCGGGACATACCTGGCTGCGTACCGCCCAGGGAAAGACAGATTACGCGCACAGCTCCACCAGATACGTAGGCAAGGCGCTGGCCAGGACGGCGGTGCGTCTCATGGAGGAACCGGAGCTGCTTGCGGCGGCCCAGGCCGAATACCGCGAGAGCATCGGACCGGAAGGCTTTGTCTCGCCTATCCCGGCGGACGTAAAGCCCTCCGCAGACTGAGATAAGGTTTTTACAGCTGCCGCAGTCGATCATCTGCAGCATCTGTAAGTCAATATAGATCACTATTCAGGAGGTATATTATGAAAAAGATCACAAAGTTAGTTGCGATGCTTCTGGCTATGGTCATGGCAGTCGGCATGCTCTCGGCATGCGGCGGCGGTGACGCCGGTACCTCGGCGGCCGGCGGCGACCAGACCACGGAAGCTGGCAGTGAACAGAACGAAAGCCAGGAGGCCACTCAGGGCGGATCTACCGGCGAAGGCCCTCAGTACGGCGGTCATCTGGACGTCAGAGTAGCATCCACGATCCAGGGCATCGACCCTCTTAAGCAGACCGGCGCATGGCGTTATATCTACGAGACCTGCGTATTCCAGAACCCGCTTACCAGGGACGCGGAAAATAAGATCGCTCCCGGTGTCTGCGATTACGAGCTTTCCGACGATATGCTGACGCTGACCATGTGGGTCGTAGACGGCAAGACCTTCTCAAACGGCAATCCCGTTACCATTCAGGACGTAGAGGCTTCCATCAACCGCGCCTTCAAGCTTTATTCAAATATAGCCAAGAAGGTCGTCCCTAACGTGGAGAGCGTCACGGTTGACGGCGACAAGCTTACCGTTAAATTCAACAAGTACAGCAACGCCTGCCTGAAGTATTTTGCCGCGTACCAGACCTGGATGGCAGTTATGCCCAAGGAGATCTGCGAGAAGTACAACGACAAATACATCATCGACCAGTGCGAGGATGCCATCGGCACGGGCCCTTACTATTTCAGCGATTTCAGGGACAACGTACAGATCACCATCACCAAGCGCGACAACTATACGCCTGTGGAGACCGACCGCAGCGGCCTTGCCGGAACTCAGTACGGCTATCTGGATTCCATCACCTTCTGGTTCAACAACTCCGATGAATCTACCGCTCTGGCGCTGCTCTCCGGCGAGTACGACGTCTGCGAGGTTATCCCCGCCGAGTACGAGCCCATGGCATACGCTCAGGGTCTGAAGGCCGAGGTGCTCAAGTCCAATTCGACCACCTTCTGCATATTCAATACAAAGGGCAGCAACCTCTGCGCCAAGTATCCCGCTCTGCGCAAGGCTATCATGGCGGCCATCGATTATGAGGACTTCCTTGGCGTCGTCACAGATAATCAGCAGCTCATGAACAGCAACCTTCTGCTCCGCGACGAGTTCGAAAACGGCAAGTTTACCGCTGCCGACTACTACGGACCCGCAAATCAGGAGGTCGTGGACAAGTATTTGGCAGAGGCCAAAGCTCAGGGTTATGACGATCAGCCCATCCAGTTTGTTTTCAACAGCAGGACGAATACTATCGCCACGCTGATGGGAGATTATCTGGACAAGGCGGGTATCAACTACCAGATCAGTGCCATGGAGGCAAACGCATTCCAGACCTTCGTAAATGACGACGGCAACAACTGGGATTACTACTTCACATGGCTCAACACCGGTTTCTATCCTTCCGATATGGATACTGCCATCACCGAGAAGCACTATGGAAATACCGAGAAGGACAAGCTCATGGAGCAGATGCTTATGGTCGACTATGACGATCCTCAGTATCTGGAGATGTGGGACAGCCTGTCTGACATGTTTGTCGAGGACTGCGCATTCGGATTTATGAGCCGCATCAACTGGTTCTGGTGGGGACCCGAGACCTTCCATGCCAACGACGATGATTCCTATCAGAGAACCATGGTCAACGCATACTGGGAGGATCCTCAGAATCATATGGATTGATCCACGGTAAAAAATGCCGCGCCGGTTTCCGGCGCGGTTTTTTTATGCGCACAGGCTGCCGCGGCAATTCTTTCGAGTTC
>CAMOQY010000010.1 GCA_946623295.1 uncultured Lachnospiraceae bacterium
GGCGCATGGCTTTGAGGCAGATATCGCCCTCTGACGGGCTGGAGCAGTCCCTTACGCTCCGGTCGAGCCAGAGATTCTGAGCTCTGCTTCCGTTTGTAAGCACCGCCGCGCCTTTTTTGGCGCTGCACCCGCTGATCAGCGTTCTGTTGGCAATAAACTTGCCTGTGTTATAGATCGCTCCGCCGCCTTCGTCGGACGAATTATGGCCGCTGCAAAGTGTTATGCCGTCGGTATAGAGGGTTCCCTCGATCAATATGAGCGTACCGCCTCCGCCACCGAATGAGCCTGACGATCCCTCTATCCTTCCGGCCGCCGACGAATCGCTGATATCCAGTCTGCAGGACGGAGTGACCCTGATCAGCCTGATGGCCTTTTCGCTCCTGATGCTGTGGCCGCGCATGTTGATCTTAAGGCTTATACCGCCGCTCTTATCCGGATTTGTCGTAAGCGTCGTACCGTAGGAAGGTATCGTGATATCCTGGGCGAGCGAGAAGTTTCCTCCGTCATGAAAGGCCTTTACGAGCTGTTCGTACGAGTAGATAAGACCCCTCTCGTACGCCTCTGTATACTCCCTCGGCTCTGTCCTTGCTCCCGCGCGGACGCTTCCTTCCTCATCTGTCCAGCAAAGTGAACTGACGCCGCTGTCATTTACGTAGACCGAGATATAACAACCCGATACGTCTGACGAGCCGGTATAATACGTCTTCGTGTAGTAATCGTCCGGATCGGATATCAGACAAAAATCCTCGCAGCTTCCGGATGCGGCCGTCCCCCTGCCGTAGCCCTCCGGCCTTTCACCTGTCAGCATTCCCGACGACGCGTCAAAATAGCAGGTAAAGCCGGCAGAGCTCAGCGCATTGCCATCCAGATCGCGGCCCGAAAAATACATATCCTCCGCCGCAGCTTTTGCGCTGCGCATATTCGCTATGTCGGCCGCTTCCCGCCCGCTCTCGAGCGATGAAGCAAAGACCGGCACGGCTATCACCGCGAGCACCGCCACTACGGCTACCACGATCAAAAGCTCCGCCAGGGAAAAACCCTTTTCATTCCATGATACTTTTCTGAGTTTCAAAGCAACACCTCCGTCCCTTTTCAATTCTGTCCCGCGGATACAGACGCCTTATGCGTAAACTTAACAGACCTGACAAAGATCCGGTTTTGTCAGATATCCGCATTGATGCTCCCGATGCAGTTTTCATCCGGAGTCAGCGGCGGGAGCCTGATCTTTTGCTCCGCATCCGCTCCGGCTGCTGCCGTGGTTATAGGTTAGCACAGACAGGCCGGACATAAAAGGCCGTCATGGGTGACATTTTCTGCCATTTTTTGTGACAGGACCGGACGTTTCCATCGTTGGCTCAGCGGCTGAAAGATCACGTATTTACAGGCTTTTTACCCTTCATCACTCTCTTCAGCGACTGCATGTATGCGGGGTTTTCATAGAAGGAGGTCAAAATCGACCGGGCGTCGTCCAGCAGCCTTTTGATCTGTCTTGTGGAGTATTCCATGAGCTCCGCCGTACGGTTTATGCTCATCCCCTCGATGTGGATGTACGTGACCGCGTCGATCATCTCCTTGCGCGGCAGATCGGCGAGCATATGCCAGAGGATCCTTTTCATATAATTCTCCTCTATCACGAGCCGCCTTATCTCTCTGTAATTTTCGATGATCCGGCTCTCATACTCGTCCCTGATACGCAGAGACTCCTCCCTGAGTCCGCGGCCGCAGAACACTCCTGCCTCTCTCATCAGCGCCTCCATATGCCGCTTTTCCTTTCCGAGAAACATGATCCTTGAATTAATACTTGCGATCTCCTTTAAAATATCCATTTCATCCTCCGTATTTACCTCATACGCCGCATCATTTTTCGGGAATAAAAAAAGATCCGTGAAAACGGATCTGCTCAGACATATTAAGAAATAGATCACAGCGGAAAATCCATATCGCGAAAACGCGGCAAAAAACCGCGATATACCTGAGTCAGATACGACGTATGGACTTTTCCTGCCTCAGCCAGACATGAGAGTGACCTCGGCAACTCTGAAGCGAGTGACAAAATTATATCAGATAATCGGGGATCTGCAAGGGGTTTTCAGCTATTTGAAAATGAAATCATTTCATTAAAAAAGCCGGAACCATCGGTTTCCGGCATAACAAAGCAAATTCAGCCACAAGAATTACGATTCTGTATTTCCCGTCTTTATCTGAATGGCTCTGTCACGTACTGCTCGTATGTGTGCTTTATCTCATCCTCCACCTGCTGATGTACGGCACGCAATCCCTCTCTGTCAAGCCCTGCGGTATCCACAGGCTTTCCGAAGACGATGATCGGCTTTGTCGGCAGAATGAGAGGCGACTGCTTTTCGTAACATTCCTCCATGTGTATAAAGGTAACGGGCACGACCTTGCAGCCCGCTTTGTCTGCTATCTTGAAGCTTCCCTCGTGAAAATCCCCAAGCCCCTCGTGACGCACTCTGGTGCCCTCGGGACAGATCCACATGGACGTTCCGTTTTTGATCTTTTCGGCGGCTGCGTTTATGGATTTCATTCCCTCTCTGGGATTCTTCCTGTCAACAAAGATGCAGCCGAGCCACAGGAGCCAGATCCTGAACGGCAGGATCGAGGCAAACTCCTTTTTGGCGACAAAGCCGAGAGGACGCTTCATGATCGGATATACGCAGATCATGTCGAAAAAGCTCTTATGATTGCTGATAAAAGCTGCTGTCCCGGCCGGAATGTTCTCAAAGCCTATGACCCGCGCCTTCACGCCGAGCACGGCAGTTATGATCCGCAGCGCGGTCATGGCGATGGCGCGCACTGCCCGATCCCTTGCCTTTTTCGAAAAAAGGCCGACTATCCACAGCAGAGGCAGGGTGACAAGACTCCAGACCGAAAAATACAGTCCTACGAGTATATACGCGATAAACGATCTCAGGCAGGCTATTACCTTCATCCCGTACTCCTTATGAGCGTGACTTGATACTTCCGAGAAGCTCATGCTTCATGGCATAAAGGCGGTCCGACAGATCCACATGGGCCTCGTGAGGATTTACCAGACGTCTGGTCTCGTCCCAGAGCGTAGCCAGATCGGCCTTGCAGTAATCCATGATCTCACGAAGCGAAGGCGACTCATACACGCAGATGCCGTTTTCGAATACAGGTATAAGGAGCTCCTTAAGCTCGTACTGCCCCGCCTTTAGATCCGTATGCTTCCAGGTATATGTCGGGTCAAAAATGGTCATGTCTCTGGATGAATCAAAGCTGTCGTCCACGAGCGAGATCAGGTCGGCGATCATCATATGATTGGAGCTGTCATATATCCTGTATACCGTCTTGTTGCCGGGGTTCGTGACCTTTTCGGGATTATCGGATTTCTTGATCTTGGGGATCCAGTTGCCGTCATCATCCATGATCGCGGCGAGCTTGTAGACTCCGCCGAATGAAGGGCAGTCCTTTGAAGTAATGAGGTTCGTACCGACTCCCCAGGAGTCGATCCTGCAGCCCTGGAGCTTGAGATCGGCTATCAGATACTCGTCAAGATCGCACGAGGCCGTGATCTTCGCGTCTGTAAAGCCGGCTTCATCCAGCATGGCTCTCGCCTTTTTCGACAGGTAGGCAAGGTCGCCGGAGTCAAGCCTTATGCCGATCTTTCCCTTGATGCCGGCGTCTCTCATCTCCTTGAAGACCTGAATGGCGTTGGGCACGCCGGAGCGCAGGGTATCGTAGGTATCCACCAGCAGCGTGCAGGCCGTGGGATAATACTTCGCATATGTACGGAAAGCGGTCAGCTCGTCCGGGAAGCTCATGATCCAGCTGTGGGCGTGCGTCCCCATTACGGGCACGTCAAATACCTGGCCTGTCAGGACATTGCTGGTGCCTACGCAGCCTCCTATCATGGCCGCTCTGGCCCCGTATATGCCCGCGTCAGGGCCCTGGGCCCGGCGAAGGCCGAATTCCATTACTCCGCCTCCCGAAGCCGCCCAGACGACGCGTGAGGCCTTTGTAGCGATAAGGCTGGCGTGATTCACGATATTGAGCAGGGCCGTCTCCACGAGCTGCGCCTCTATGATGGGAGCCACGACCTTTACCAGCGGTTCTCTGGGAAATACGACCGTGCCCTCGGGGATGGCGTAGATGTTTCCGGTAAAATGGAAGCCGCTCAGATACTCGAGAAAGTCCGTATCAAAGATACCCAGCGAGCGCAGATAGGCTATATCGTCATAGTCAAAGTGCAGATTTTTGATGTAGTCTATCACCTGCTCAAGACCGGCGCAGATCGCGTAGCCGCCTCCGCACGGATTGGACCTGTAAAAGGCGTCGAAGACGACCATGTTGTTCTTTTTTTCCTTGAAGTAGCCCTGCATCATCGTAAGCTCATACAGGTCCGTCATCATTGAAAGATTGCGTGACATTTTATCTCCTTTTCGCGGCGGTTTTCATATCCGCAGCGCGTATTCCTTTTTAAAAGACCGACTCGTAAAGAAGCACAACGAGCGGCATCGTAACCACACTCAGAATGATACCCATCGAATTGAGCGCACTGGCCTTTTTCGCATCGTCCGGCGTACCGTACAGGGCTGCGATATTCGTCAGCGCGACAGCGGGGGAAGCCGCCATGCCGAGAGTCAGGATCAGCAGCGCCATATGTCCCTCGGTGATATACTTTTCAAGCCCGGTCACAAAGAGGAAGGCGATCACAAGAAGCGGGCAGATGATAAGCCTCACTGCCGTGACCAGATAGTATCTCAGACCGGTAAAAACCTCTTTGAAATTGATCCCGCCAAGGATGATACCTACGGCAAACATATTGATAGCCGCGTTTGTATCCGATATCTGCCTGACCGCGGAGGTGATGATCTCCGGAAGCGGAAGCCGGGTCACGAATACGATCGTGCCGAGGATGATGGCTATGATATTCGGCGTAAAGAGGATCTTCTTCAGGCTGACCTTCCGCATTCCGCTTATCAGCGCGTAGCCGTGGCTCCAGAGAAAGATGTTCTGGGATATGATAAAGGCCGAACAATAGAACACGGCCTCGCTGCCAAGCATAGCCTGGACCAGCGGGATAACAAGATTGCCCGAATTGGTATATATGATCGAGGCCTTTTCCACGCTGTCCAGCCCAAGCGGGCGTCCGAGCAGGCGAAGGACCAGTATCGCGCCGAGCTGCAGCAAAAGCCCCACGCCCATGAGGACGAGGAGCGTTCTGATCTTTCCGGCGTCAAATTCGATCAGAAACGAATTGAAGATAACGAGCGGATTGACGATATTGGTAGCTATAGCCGACACGACCCGCCCGTCCTCCGAACGGAGCACACGGGTCTTTACAAGCATAAGCGCGGCGACGACCATTATGCCCATCACCGCGACCTGCTTTAATAATAAAAGACTTAATTCCATAGTAAAACCACGTCATAGGACGGACCACGCGGGGTCTGTCCGTCAGTATCAGTCCTTCTGCTCGGAAGACGTATTGGTATAATCAGGCTTCTCGACCTGAACTATAGCCTCTCTCTGCATGGGGATACGGCAGTTCTTGTTGTTGCCGAACTCAACGATGACCGTATCGTCGGTAAGATCGATGATCACTCCGTAAAATCCGCTGGTGGTAAGGACCGAATCGCCGACAGCCATGGAGGCGTACAGCTCTGCCTTTTCCTTTTTCTGTTTCTTGTTGGGACGGATCATCATGAAATAGACAAACGCGCCGATGATCACGATATAAACGATCCAGAACGTGATACCGCCGAGTCCGCCTGCCGCCTGCGTGCCGTCCGCGTTGGTAGCTGCCGCCGCATCTCCGCCCATGGCGCAGGCCGTAAGGGAGAGTGACATGATTGCCATAGTAACTGCTGCTAAAATCTTTTTCATAAAAGTCCTCCTGTGCGTTTCCGGGATCACTGACCGGTCACTGCCGCAAGCTTTTGCTCCTTGTACTGCGGCCAGCGGTCCTGATCGAGCGCATCGCGAATTTCGCTCATCATCTTATTATAAAAATAGAGATTATGCAAGACGCAAAGTCTCATTCCGAGCATTTCTCCCGCCTTGAGAAGATGTCTTATATAGGCTCTTGAATATCTCCTGCAGGCCGGACAGCCGCAGCCCTCTTCTATAGGGCGGCTGTCATCCCGGAATTTCTCGTTAAAAAGATTCAGTTTTCCGTGGTTTGTATATACGTGTCCATGGCGTCCGTTGCGGCTGGGATAGACGCAGTCAAAGAAATCCACGCCGCGGTCTACGCCCTCGAGGATATTGACCGGAGTGCCGACTCCCATGAGATATGTAGGCTTGTTCTGAGGGAGGAACGGCACGACCTCATCGAGGATCCGGTACATCTCCTCATGGATTTCTCCCACCGCCAGCCCTCCTACCGCGTATCCGGGCAGGTCCAGCTCCGATATCTGCTGCGCGTTTGCGATGCGGATATCGGCGTACGTTCCGCCCTGGTTTATACCAAAGAGCAGCTGCCGGGGATTGATCGTGGTCTCCAGATGCGACAACCTCTCCAGCTCAGCCTTGCAGCGAGCAAGCCACCTGACCGTTCTGTCAGCGCTGCGCTGCACGTAATCTCTGGGCGAAGGATTGGCGCAGCATTCATCGAAAGCCATCGCTATGGTAGAGGCAAGATTGCTCTGGATCTGCATGCTCTCCTCGGGCCCCATAAATATCTTCCTGCCATCCACGTGCGAATTGAAATTGACGCCCTCCTCCGTGATCTTACGGAGCGACGCCAGCGAAAAAACCTGGAAGCCGCCGCTGTCTGTCAGTACGGGCCTGTCCCAGTTCATGAATTTTCTTATGCCGCCCAGATCGTGTATCAGCTGATCACCGGGCCTTACATGCAGATGATAAGTATTTGACAGCTCGACCTGACAGCCGATCTGCTCCAGATCCTCCGTGGAGACAGCTCCCTTTATCGCGGCCGCCGTACCGACGTTCATGAAAACCGGAGTCTCTATGACTCCGTGTACGGTTTCCAGCCGTCCTCTCTTTGCCCTCCCTGCGGTTTTTATCAGAGTGTACATATATTCCTTCCGTTTCATTACAGACTACCGGCTGCCTGCCGGCCGTTAAGAAAAATATCAGCCTGGATCGTTTTCTCTGCTCTCATTCTCCCTGCGGGCAAGCTCGTTTGTATCGATCGTGCCCCGGAAGACAACGAATTTCTGGAAAAGAAACTCCGTGATGAAATTAAGTATCATGATCAGCGCCTGCACAAGCAGCTCGGGCCAGCCCAGATCCGCCTCCAGGAAATTAGCCAGAAGCGTGGAGAGCGGCGTAAAGACGCAGTAAAAGGCCGCAACCTTGAGCATTGCTATCGGAACATTATTTGCCGATCTGAACGTATATCTGCGGTTGAAGGTGAAATTCCAGATGACCGAGATCACAAGGCCGATAAGATACCTGAGCCAGTACGGCCAGTCTGTCAGAAAATTCAGTATGACCTCAGTGGTCAGGATCTGGATCACGCCGGCCGATATCGAAAAAAGCGTAAATTTGACCGCCCTCATCAGTTCTTTTCTGCTGCCGCTTTTCATTTTCCTGCTTTACTCCTCTTCCTGCTCTGCAGGTTTTTTCTCCACGTGGACCTTCTCTACGCGTCTATCCTCTGCCTCGAGGACGGTGATATGCAGGTCTCTGTAATCAAACTCCTCGCCGCCTGCCGGGAAACGGTCGAGCATCTCTATCACCCAGCCTCCGACAGTCTCGGATTCAAATTCGAATTCATCCTCCGGGATCTCCATGAGCTCGAGAAAATCGTAGACCGTCATATCTCCGTCGAGATCGTACGACGTCTCTCCCGTCTGAACGACCTCCTTTTCTATCTCGTCGCTCTCGTCCCAGATATCTCCCACGATCTCCTCAAGAACATCCTCAAAGGACACCACGCCGAGAGTGCCGCTGTACTCGTCGGTCACGATCGCAAGGTGCTGCTTTGCCGCGCGGAGCTCTCTGAGCACGGACGGCAGCTTCATGGTCTTGTAGACGTAGACCGGAGGAAGCAGCAGCTCTCTGATATCGACCTCCTCGCTCTCGGCAAGTGCCTGGAAGAGCCGGTTCAGATGGAGCGTTCCGATGATATTATCGATGCTGTCCTCGTACACGGGGAGCCTCGAATACGTCGTCTCCTGGACCTGGACAAGTATATCCGGGATCGGATCGTCTATATCGATCGCGTCCACATCGACTCTCGCAGTCATTACCTCCGACGCCGATGTGTCATTAAACTCTATCGCCGCCTGCACAAGCTCGCTCCGGTCCTCATCGAGCACGCCCTCATCCTCGGCGGTCTCTATTATCGACTGGAGCTCGCGTACGGATTCCTCCTCATCAGGCTCCTCCGCATGGCTCTTTGATTTTGATCGCGTGATAAGATCGGTAAGCTTTACAACGATCCATACCAGCGGGAAAAAGACTATGCGCAGGATATAGATGAACGGCGCGCAGAAAAGCGTAAATCTGTTCGCGCTCTTCTTTGCGGAGATCTTTGGTATACTCTCGCCGAATATTATAACTATGACCGTAGTGACTATGGTGGCTATCCACGTCATATCATCGCCGGCTATCAGTATGACGAATACGGAAGCAAGCGAGGAGGCAGCGGTATTTACGAGATTGTTGCCTATCAGTATAGTGCTGAGCGCGTCGTCAAATCTGTCGATCAGGCGCAGAGCCTTTGACGCGCGGCGGTTTCCGCCCTCGGCTTCGTTTTCCATACGGATGCGGTTTGCCGAGGAGAGCGCCATTTCGGAAGCCGAGAAAAACGCCGAAAAAACGATGCAGAGCGCAAAGCCGCAGATGATCAGAGTAAGTGTCATGACTTCTCACCTCCCTGATCCGCCGGGGCGCGGTCTGTTTCGTCATAGACCTCTCCGACTATCTCCTCGAGGATATCCTCTACGGTAACTATGCCGAGCGTGCGGCCCTTTTCGCCGCGTATAACGGCCATGTTCAGCCTTCTGGCAGTCATCTTGTCCAGCAGCTCGTCGGCGCTCTCGCTCATTCCCGCGTAGTAGACCTTGTCAAGCAGGGGCCTGAGCGCCGGATATGAACGGTTTTTCAGGTATTCCTTCATGTATTTGCGTATCTGAAGCATACCTGTGATATTATCTATGCTGCCGCGGTATACGGGGATGCGGCTGTGGGTGGATGTCCTGACTATGCGGAAAATATCCTCGGGAGGCAGGCCCGAATCTATGGCTACGATCTCCTCGCGCGGAGTAAGGATCCCGCTGACCCTGACGTCTCCGAACTGAAGCACCGACGAGATCAGATCCTCCTGTTCTTCGTCTATCGATCCCTCCTCGGCCATGTCCTCGATAATGTCGTATATCTCGTCTTCCGTTACCGTCAGCTCCGGATCTCCCTTAAAAAGCCCGGCAAGGCTCTGCCCTATCCGGCTCAGCAGCCATGAGAGCGGCGTAAAAACCTTCATAAGAAAACCCAGCACGCCTGATGTGGCGAGCGCATACTTTTCCGGTGATTTTTTCGCTATGCTCTTGGGCAGCATCTCTCCGGCGAAAAACACTACTATGGTAGTGAGGAAAGTGCTGAGTGTGACCGCGGAAAGCCCGAAATGCTTTGTGACGATGACTGTGACCATCGTGGCAGCACAGATGTGGACTATGTTCGTGCAGATGAGAAGCGTAGTAATGGCGCGGTCAAAACGGTCCAGAATCTTCTGGACGCGCGCCGCCCGCAGATCGCCCCTGTCTGCGTAGGTTTTCATTTTTGTGCGTGATACGGCTGAAAGCGCCGTTTCCGTAAGCGCGAACAGCGCGGCAAGCGCTATTAGCAATAGGATGATTATACACGACAATCGATCGTCATCGTCCATTTTTTTAAAAAAGAGTTTCCTTTCTTGTGTAAATACCGGAAAAGTATAGCATACGCGCCTGTTTATGGCAAGCAGATACCTTTTCTGCCCGTCCGGTCCGGCTGTTTTTTGCGATCCCGGACCGCCGCCTTTAAAACTCCACTGTCTCTGAATTTTCCGCGGGAGGAGCAACGATCAGCCTTACGCCGTTTTCCTCCAGAAAAGCCAGCTCCATGTGAACTGCCTGCCAGGCGAGCTCCGGGTAATTGTTCATCTTGCTCAGGTGGCCGAGGACCACGGTACCAAGCGACGGACACATGATGGAAGAAAGAAGTCTTCCGGCGGCTTCATTTGAAAGATGACCCATCTCTCCGCTGATGCGATGCTTCAGCGGATACGGATACGGTCCCGTCTGGAGCATCCGCAGATCATGATTGGCTTCGATGACGATTGCCGAAAGGCCCTGCAGCCAATCCGTGAGCGCGTCATCATAGCTGCCCAGATCCGTAACGACGGCGCACGCAGACCCGCCGCTCTCAAAACGATAGACCACGGGATCAGCCGCGTCGTGCATAACGCTGATAGTCCTGACCGAAACATCCCCGAATCCAAAGGCAGCTCCCGTCCTGAACGGTCTGAATACCTCAGCGGGCACGCTTCCGAGCATTCTTCCTTCCGTTACGGCCTGATACGTCCCCTCGGAAAGATAGACAGGGAGCGGGTATTTTCTCAGCAGGACTCCGAGCCCTGATATATGATCGGCGTGCTCATGAGTGATGAAGATCCCGTCCAGATCTCCTACGCCAAGACCAAGTCCGGCAAGACCGTTTTCAATACGCCGCAGCGAGATGCCTGCGTCTATAATGAAATTTCTGTTTTCCGAACCGATGTATATGCAATTGCCGCTGCTTCCGCTGGCAATGGTAACAAGCTTCATAATATTTTTTTCAATATACTCCTTACCTGAGATGCAGTCTCTTCGCGCGTGCCGTTATTGTCTATGACGCGGTCGGCAAGCTTTCTGAATTCGCTGACGCTCAGCTGTCTGGACATGATATCGGCGCATTTACGTCTGCTGTAGCCCCGCGATGCGATAAGCCTGGCTATCCTCTCCTCGCGGCGGACATAAACATACCAGATCTCATCACAGATCTCTCTGAAGCCGCCGCCCTCGGGCAGCGCCGCTTCAAGGACAAGGAGCCCCCTGCAGCTGCGCGCGCGCTCCTCCAGGACCTCCCTCACCGCAGGGTGAACGATCTCGTTCATCGCCTCTGTAAGAGAGGGATCGGCAAACATCTTTCCGGCTATATACGCGCGGTCGGGACGCCCGTCGGAAAGCAGTGCTTCTTTTCCAAAGAGCTCCTTTACCCTTTCATACCCCGCGCCGCCGGGCTCGATGACCGCCCTGCCTATATCGTCGGCGCGAAGCACTATTGCGCCGTGCTCCTCTCTCAGGATGTCAAGCACGGTGCTCTTTCCCGAGCCTACGCCGCCCGTTACGCCTATGACGAAATTGTCTTTATTTAGTTTCATACCAGCTTTCCCCGCTCTCGACGCTCACCTCCAGAGGAACTCTGAGCGAGGCCGCGCCTGCCATGGTCTCTCTGACCAGCGCGCAGACAGCCTCCTTTTCCTCCAGCGGAGCCTCTATAAGCAGCTCATCGTGCACCTGGAGCACGATCCTCGCCGCAAGTCCCCGCTCGCGCAGCGCCTTTTCGGCAGCTATCATCGCCATCTTCATAATATCCGCGGCAGTGCCCTGTATCGGAGAATTCATGGCGACTCTTTCCCCGAACTGCCTCTGCATGAAATTACTGCTTTTCAGCTCCGGTACCGGTCTCCTGCGCCCAAAGAGCGTAGTGACAAAACCGTTGTTTTTGGCATCGGCCACCTGCCGGTCCAAAAACTGCTTCACGCCGGGATAAGTGGCGAAATAATCGGCGATATATGAATTTGCTTCTTTCCGCGATATCCCGAGGCCCTCGGCCAGACCGAATGCGCTCTCGCCGTAGACTATGCCGAAATTGACCGCCTTTGCCGCGCTGCGCTGGTACTTTGTGACCTCGTTAAGCGGCACATGAAAGACCTGCGAAGCCGTGATCGCGTGGATATCCTCGGCGCTGTTATAGGCCTCTATCAGCCTCATATCCCCGGAAAAATGAGCCAGTACGCGAAGCTCGATCTGCGAATAATCCGCATCCACAAATATGCAGCCCTCAGCCGGAATGAAAAGCTTTCTTATCTCGCGTCCGAGTTCCTCCCTGACGGGTATATTCTGGAGATTGGGATCTGCGGAGCTGATGCGTCCGGTAGCAGTGACTGTCTGAAGGAAGTGTCCGTGTATCCTCTCGTCATCCCCGATATACTCGGCAAGACCCTCCGCGTAGGTGCTGCGAAGCTTTGTATATGTACGGTACTCAAGCACGGCCGGGATCAGCGGATGCGAATCCCTGAGCTTTTCAAGCACATCTGCAGCCGTGGAATACCCGGACTTGGTCTTTTTCCCGCCGGGAAGTCCAAGCTTCTCAAAAAGGATCTCTCCGAGCTGTCTGGGTGAATTGACATTGAAATCCTCTCCCGCCAGCTCATAGATCGTCCTCTCGAGCCGTTCTATCTCATCTCCGAGCCTGCGTGAATACGACGCGAGCTCGTCCCGGTTGACTCTGATCCCGGCTTTTTCCATCTCGTGGAGCCTGAACGCAGTTGGCATTTCCACATCCCTGAAAAGTCCGAGCATTCCCGCCTGTGAGAGCTGCTCCTCGATCCGAGGCCAGGCAAGCAGCGCGGTAAGCGCCTGGCGAGAGAAATATGTCCTGTACTTTTCGTCCTCGTCGGACGGAACGGTCTTCTTATCAAAAAGCTCCTCGGCAGCGGGAAAGACCGTGCCGAGATAATCTCTGGCTACATCCTCATATCTGTATGAATTTTTGAGCGGGTTAAGGAGATACGCGCCTATAGATACATCCGTATAGGCTTCCGACTCCTTCAGATCAAAGGTCCGAAGGAGCGCTGCCAGATCCAGGGTCCTTATGCCGGCTCCGCTCCCGGCCAGCGCTTCTATATGCGCTTTCAGGAGCTCTTCGTCTGTCATCCACGCGAGCCTTATGTCATAGACCTTTTCCGTTCCGACTGCCAGAGCAAGTCTTTTCTCTCCTGCGAGCTCAACGAGGCAGACGGCGCATTCCCTGCCGGCAGCCTCTTCAAAAGCGGCATCGATCTCTCCGATATCCATTCCGCTGCATACGACCGGTACGATATCCGGGATGGACGTCTGCTTCACGGAAGGAGCCTCTGCGTTCATGCCCGACTCCGAGAATTTCTTCATCAGGGTCTTCAGTTCGAGCCTGCCTATTATCTCGTAGGCTCCGGGGGTGTACATATTGCCCAGACGCAGCTCCCCGGCCTCCACATCCAGCGGCGCATCCAGCGCGATAGTGGCCAGAGTCCTGCTCATGAGCGCCATATCGAAATGCTCTCTGATGGCGTTCTGGGCGCGGGCAGGCTTTATATCATCGAGATGGTCCCTGATATTCTCAAGGCTGCCGTACTCGCCTATCAGCGCTATGGCAGTCTTTTCGCCGACTCCGGGAACACCGGGTATATTGTCTGAGCTGTCTCCCATGAGTGCCTTTATATCTATAAAGCCCTTCGGATCCGTACCGTAGAGGGCGTGAAGCTCCTCGGGTCCGTAGATCTCCGTGGTGGTGACTCCGTTTTTGGTCTTGGGAATGAACTGCGTCACGTTTTCTCCGACCAGCTGGAGCAGATCCCGGTCTCCCGAGAGGATCGAGACCTTCATTCCTTTTTCCGCGCAGGACCTTGAAAGCGTGCCGATGATATCGTCCGCCTCGTATCCCGGGCACTCGATGACCCTGATCCCGCTCGCCGCAAGCAGCTCCTTGAGCACGGGGACCTGAGCGCGCAGATCGTCGGGCATGGGCTTGCGCGTGCCCTTGTAATCCGGGTACATCCGGTGTCTGAAGGTGGGCTCATGCACGTCAAAAGCTACCGCGATATACTGCGGCGACTCCTGATCGATCATCCTGTACATGATATTCATGAAACCGTAGATACCGCCCGTGGGTTCTCCCTTACTGTTGGTGAGCGCAGGCAGGCCGTAATAGGCGCGGTTGAGTATGCTGTAGCCGTCAATTAGAAGGATCTTTTCCGACATGGTCTATCTCCGAAATAAGGACGGTCAGCGCCGTCCGTCTGTATATCCGCGCAGGCAGAACGGACGAAAAAAGGATCCGGTGCCAAGCCGCGCGCGGTAATGCGCATATCGGATATATAATACCGAAACAGGCCTTTTTTTTCAAGATTAACCTTGATTCAGAGAGTCATTTGCGGTATCTTTTTCAGGTAACTGTCAGGAGGAAAACAATGGACTCTATCTACACTCAGAAAATGCTTTTTCCGGCCAGCCGGTGCGACGCTTCCGGTTTTCTCGGTCTTACCGACGCTTTCTATATGTTTCAGGATCTTGCGACCGACCACGCAAAATTACTCGGCTTCGGAGCCGATGTGCTCACTCCCCAGGGACGTTTCTGGATATCCATCGCGACGCGCGTAAAGATACTGGAGAGGCCTTCCTTTTCGGAGGAGGTGACCCTCGAAACGTGGCCGCATACGCCCTCGGGCATCCGCTGTCTGCGCGATTACCGGATGCTGCGGGGGAGTGATGTAATGGTGCTCGGGCGCTCGCAATGGGGCGTTTTTAACCGTAATACCGGGCGCGTTGACAGGCCCGATACTGCTTTCCCGATGGATCTGGCCTGCCCGGATGAGATCACTATCGACGAACCGTTCCTGCGCATCCGCGACGACGGCTTCGGAGAGCCGTTTGCCAGCTATACGATCCGTTCTACCGACATAGATCTCAACGGCCACATGAACAATGTCGCCTATGTGCGCGCCTTCCAGAGTCTTTATTCCACAGAGGAATGGAAACGCGCCGACATCCGCGATATGGAGGTCCACTACAAAAACCAGTGCTACGAAGGCGAGGTGCTGAGCTTTTCGGAAAAGACGGCGGACGGCATCCGCATCGTCAGAGCTGCCGTAGGCGAGCGCACTGCTCTCTACATCGCTCTGCGCTAAGGCACCGGTTGCGTTTCCTGCCGCGCCGATCCCACGCCGGTCCGGCACTTTACTCGCCAGCGCCGTACCTTTTTCTCACGGAGACTTTGGCTCGAAGGCTGAACGCTGAATAAAAAATGCCGTATATTTCTGCTCCCGCACGCTTGCGTACGCAGAATATACGGCTTTTTTACTATGCATTCATCCTTCTTCGCCCGTCTCATGCTCGAAAAAGCTAGGACGCTGGCGGGTACATAGCCGGACCGGCTGGCAAAGGATCAGTTCTTCTTAAGCAGGTCGCGGATCTCGGTAAGAAGCTTTTCCTCGGCGCTGGGCTCGGGCTCAGCCTCTTCCTCGGCGGCAGCCTCAGCCTCGGCGGCTTTCTTTTTAGCCTCAGCGGCAGCGCGCATCTTGTTGATGCCCCTGACAACACAGAAGATCACAAGCGCTACGAGGATGAAATCAACTATGGTCTGAATGAAATTGCCATAATAGATCGCGGACTCGGCCACGCCGTTAGCCTCATCGGCAGGGGTGATGATATAACGAAGCGTCGTAAAATCAACACCGCCGAAGATCATTCCGATAGCAGGCATGATGATGTCATTTACAAGAGAAGTAACGATCTTGGTAAACGCGCCGCCGATAACGATACCGACAGCCATGTCCATGACGTTGCCCTTGGAAACGAACTCCTTGAACTCCCCAAAAAACTTTTTCATCTCTACATCCTTTCCGGAGCCGAGAAACCAAGCATATCAATGCAGTCCCCAAGCACCTTTTCAGTTAGTCTGAGCAGGGCTATATACCCTCCCTTAATATCTTCATCAGCTTCCGCGAGGATCCTTGTCTCGTGGTAAAAGCTGTTGAAAGCGTTTGATATCTCGTAAATATACTGGCACAGGCGATGCGGGGCAAATTCGGCCGCGGCGCTCTCGATGACCTCGCCTGCCCTGGCCAGAGAAAGCTGAAGATCCTTTTCTGCCGCAGTGCGGGCCTCCTTCACCCTGCAGTCCTTATCATCGGCGCTCTCGCGGTATTTGCGCAGGATCGACTTTATGCGCACCATCGTATAGAGAATATATGGGCCGGTATTGCCCTCAAATGAAGTGAACCTGTCCAGATCAAAGATATAGTCCTTTGTCGCCTGGTTTGAGAGGTCGCCGTATTTTATGGCTGCCGTGGAAATGATGG
>CAMOQY010000011.1 GCA_946623295.1 uncultured Lachnospiraceae bacterium
GCATATTCGAGCCGCGAAGCTGCTTTGCGCTCTGCTCGCCGAGCACCCAGCGGACGGCGTCGGCGACATTGCTCTTGCCGCTGCCGTTGGGGCCGACTATTCCCATGATGCCCGGAGAAAACTCCAGGACAGTCTTATTCGCGAAAGATTTGAAGCCCTGGGCCTCGATCTTTTTAAGATACATTACCTACCGTCCTTTTAGTCTGAGTATGGCCTCATAAGCTGCCTTCTGTTCGGAAAGCTTTTTGGATCTGCCGCTTCCGCTCCCGAGTACTTTTCCTCCTACGGAAACCTCCGTGGAAAAAACACGGTCATGATCGGGGCCGCTGCTCCCGGTGAGCTCGTAGCGAAGCTCGCCCAGAGCCTGACCCTGCACCATTTCCTGCAGGATGGTCTTACTATCGTAAAAGAGATGCCTTGTCTCAATATCCCTCATGACAAAGCGGTCGACGAATTCTTTTGCATTAGTAAATCCACTGTCCAGATAAATGGCGCCGATTATCGATTCGAGCGTGTCGGAAATAGATGAATCGCGATCGCTCCCTCCCGAGGCTATCTCACCCCGTCCCATACGCATGTATTCGCCTACGCCTATCTCTCTCGCAACTTCCGCAAGCGCCTGCTCGCATACCAGGCTGGCTCTGATCTTGGTCATCTCGCCCTCGCTCTCGTGAGGGTAGTGCCTGTAGAGATAGTCGCTGCTGGCAAGCTCGAGTACGGCGTCGCCGAGATACTCTATGCGCTCGTTGCAGTCCTCGTGGGAAAGGCCGTGCTCATTGACGTAGGAGCTGTGGGTCAGAGCAAGGAGAAGAAGCGATTCGTCGCGGAATCTGTAACCTATTTTCTTTTGTAATCCGTCAAGTGACATTTTTTCTCCGAAAAGCGGGGAGCCGGCGTCAGCCGGTCTCCCCTGCCTCTGATCAGACCCCGAGTTTTTCAAGCTGTTCTATGGCGTCTCCCACCGTAACGATAGCCTCAGCGGCCTCGTCAGGCACCTGGATCCCGAGCATATCCTCAAGATTCATGATGATCTCGACTCTGTCGAGTGAATCGGCACCGAGATCCTTTTCAAACTCCTTTTCCGGCGTAACGTCGTCCGGACTGATCTGAAGTACATTTGCAATAGCTTCCTTGACCTTCTGAATGTCCATGTCAATCCTCCTTGCTTTCGCTTGAAGCGCCGAGCGCTCCCGCAACTTTATTCACGATATCTTTTTCAACGAAAGTAACTGTCTGCATGAGCGTATTGGCGATCTGCTTGCGCGTGGAATTGCCGTGGGCCTTTACCACCAGTCCTTTCAGACCGAGCAGAGGCGCGCCGCCGTATTCGCTTGCGTCGAGCTTTTTGAGCGTGCCCTTAAGCGCGGGCTTTATGAGCGCGCCGCCGATCTTTGAACGGAGCGAGCTGTAGAGAGCCTCTTTTATCATTCCGATCAGCGCGCCGCCCGTGCCCTCGTAGAGCTTCAGGATCACGTTTCCTACGAAAGCGTCGCAGACGATAACGTCGGCTTCGCCGTAGGGAATGCTGCGGGCCTCGATATTTCCGATAAAATTGATGCCCTCCGTCTCCTTAAGCAGCTCGTAGGTCTCCTTGACGAGCGCGTTGCCCTTTTCCTCTTCGACTCCTACGTTTACGAGGCCGACTCTCGGGGACTTCACGCCGAGGATATTTTCCATGTAAAGGGAGCCCATAACGGCAAACTGTCTGAGATTTCCGGGTCTGGCATCCATATTCGCGCCGCTGTCGATCAGCAGGGCAAGTCCCTTTGCGGTGGGGAATACGACTCCTATGGGCGTGCGGTCAACGCCGCGCACACGGCCCACCACGAGCTGTCCTCCAACAAGGACCGCGCCGGTACTGCCAGCTGAAACAAAGCCGTCGGCCCCGCCGTTTTTAACAAGATTCATACCGACGACGATGGACGAGTCCTTTTTGTGTCTGATAGCTGCTACGGGAGGCTCGGACATCTCTATCACCTCAGATGCGGGAACGATCTCCAGCCTGTCATGATCATATTCCTGTCCCTCCAGGAAAGGCGCTATCGCCGCGGGATCGCCCACGAGCTTTACGCACAGGCTATCGGATCTCTTGAGGCCGTCAAGCGCCCCGAGCACTATCTCCCCGGGAGCGTTGTCTCCGCCCATGGCATCGAGTGCAACGACTATCCTTTTGTCTGACATTTTGTCACCTCTTAAAAGTAAAAATTAACTGATTTATTATACAAAATTACTGTTCATAAATCAAATACTTTGTCTCTCCGCCGGGTACACAGTCTATGAAATCTCCGGGGCAAAGGTCCTCTCCCTTTACGAGGAACCGCACGTATTCGGGATTGTATCCCGTAAGATATTCCTCTCCTTCGCGGATCTCCTTTTCCTCGAGGAGGACCCTCGATGCGTGATCGCGGTAATACGCCGCAAATGATGCTCTGTGGCGCGCCGACATCTCAAGCAGTATATTGCTGCGTTCCTCGGCGATATCCGGCGGCACTCTCCCGGGCAGGCGTTCCGCAGCGGTCCCGGCGCGGAGCGAGTACTTAAATACGTGCATCTCGTAGAGATCGATCTTTTCGAGGAAAACCGCCGTCTGCTCAAATTCTTCGCTGCTCTCGCCCGGAAAGCCTACGATCACGTCCGTGGTTATGGCCGGGTGCTCGTACGTGTCTCTCAGCAGCTCACAGCCGAGCGCGTACTCCTCCGTGGAATAATGCCTGTTCATCCGGCGCAGCGTCGCGTCGCACCCGCTCTGCAGCGAAAGATGAAAATGCGGACAGAGCTTGTCGAAAGAAGCGATCGCGGATACGAACCGTGGCGTGATGATCCTCGGCTCCAGAGAGCCGAGCCTTATCCTTCCGTCGCCTATGACGCGGCTTACCGCATCTATCAGATCCAGAAGGGGCGGGCCCATCTGCGCCGCACCGCCGTCAGTTCCGTAGGAGCTCAGATGTATTCCGGTAAGGACGACCTCGCGGCAGCCTTTGTCCGCGAGCCTTTTTACCTCCTCGCAAACGCTCTCCGTTTTTCTGCTCCTGACCCTTCCTCTTACGTAGGGGATCAGGCAGTAGCTGCAGAACTGGTTGCAGCCATCCTGGACCTTTAGAAAAGCCCTTGTATGAAGAGCAGTATCGTCTACATACAGCTCCTCAAACTCCCTGACATTTCCGATGTCGCAGGTGCGGCTCTCCATGGCAGTCACGAGCTCGTAGATCTTTGATTTTTCATCGTTTCCGACAATGATATCTATTGCAGGATCACTCTGGCACCTCGCCGGATCCGCCTGCACGTAGCAGCCCGCCGCAACCACTACCGCGTCGGGATTGAGCTTTTTGGCCCGGTGGAGCATCTGGCGCGACTTGCGGTCGGCGATCCCGGTGACCGTACATGTATTGACGATACAGACATCCGCGGGCTCGTCAAAATCCACGAGCAGATATCCATGATCGGTAAACTGCCTGATCATGGCCTCTGTCTCATATGAATTCACCTTGCAGCCAAGGTTGTGAAAGGATACTTTTTTCATGAACCGTCCGGGAATTCCCGTCTTTCTATTGACATTTTTTTTTTTCTAAATTATGATTTCAGAAAAAGTTTATTAACCGAAGGGAGTTCAAATATATGAAAACATTCAACATCAGCCTTAATTCAATTGACAAGGTCAAGGGCTTTGTCGACACCATCTGCCGTTTCAACGGTGATTTCGATCTTATTTCCGGACGTTACGTCATCGACGCAAAGTCGATCATGGGCATATTCAGTCTCGATCTTTCAAAGCCGATCGAGCTTGCAGTCCACTCCGATGAGGAAGCCGACGCCGTCAAGGAAGCGCTCAAGGCCTTTATCATCTGATCGCAACGCCGAATGCAGCCTGCCGCAAGGCAGGCTTTTTTTATCCGACTTTTACTATCTCCGCGCCGTCGATGGCCCTTGCAACCATCTCAGTCATGTCCCCGAGCTTAAGCTCGGACTTTTCGATCACTGAGAGCAGCGGCTTTGTCACGGGATGCTTTGCGACGAATATCGTGCAGCAATCCTCATAGGGAAGTATCGACGTCTCATACGCTCCGATCTTTTCGGAGATCGCCACTATATCCATCTTGTCAAAAGCTATCAGCGGACGGAATACCGGCATGGTGCAGACGGCGTTGGTACAGACAAGGCTCTGTACTGTCTGGGAAGCTACCTGGCCTATGCTCTCGCCGGTGATGAGCGCCTGGCAGCCGTCCTTTTCCGCCAGCATCTGCGCTATCCGCATCATATACCTGCGCATGATGATGGTCAGCTCATCATGCGGACAGGTCTGATATATATACATCTGTATCTCGGTAAAATTGACGATATGAAGCTTGATCGGCCCGGAGTATGCGGATACGATCCGCGCCAGCTCCACGACCTTTTCCTTTGCCTGCTCGCCGGTATACGGCGGAGCGTGAAAATACACCGCTTCCAGCTCCATGCCTCTCTTGGAGCACATCCATCCGGCGACCGGGCTGTCGATGCCGCCCGAGAGAAGCAGCATTCCCGTGCCGTTGCTTCCTACGGGCATGCCGCCGGGTCCCGGGATGCTCTCGCTGTAAAGGTTGATCTCGTTGTCGCGGATCTCCACATATATACCGACATCGGGCTCATGCACATCGACGGTGAGTCCGGGATATGCCGCAAGGATAGCCTCGCCGAGCTGCGCGGCTATCTCCATTGAATCGAGCGGGTAGTTTTTGCGCGTTCTGCGGGCAAAAACCTTGAACGAGAAATCCTTTTTTTCGTACGCTTCGTCCACAAAGGCGATCACGCTGCCGCAAAGCTTTTCAAATCCCTCGTCCGCAAGCTGAACGAGCGGGCATATGGAAGAAATACCAAAGACCCTGCCCATGGCCTGCACAGCCTGATCCATGTCATATTCGCCCTCGCAGATGACGTAGATACGCCCCACGCTCTTGGTAACTCTGAAAGAGCCCTCTACGGGGCGCAGAGCGGCCCTCAGCCTGCTCATCAGCTGATCTTCAAATATGTATCTGTTTTTTCCCTTGACGCCGATCTCGGCGTACTTGATAAGAAAAGCGCTGTAGTGCATATCTTAACCTCTGTGATTGATTTCGTCGGTAAGCATCAGGAAAGCGATAAGCGCCGGGCCCGCGGTCTCCGTACGCAGTATTCTTCTGCCAAGCGAGACCTCGACCGCTCCGGCGGAGCGCGCCATAGCTATCTCGTTTTCACTAAAGCCCCCCTCCGGTCCGATAAAGACCGATAACCTGGCGGTCTTTCCCATATTCGCGGCAACCTCCGCAAGGCTGTCCATTCCGTCTGCTTTTTCGTAGGGGACGACGATGAGACTTCCCGCCGCATCCGTCAGGGCATCCCGGTATGTCATGACGGGAAAGACCTCAGGCACGACGCTTCTCCCGCTCTGCTCGGCCGCGCTCTGCGCTATACTCTGCCAGCGTTTCAGGCGCGAAGCGAGCTTACCGGGATCGGGCCGCGCTACGCAGCGCTCCATCAGGACGGGAACGATCCGTGCGGCGCCAAGCTCCACGGATTTCTGGATGATGCTTTCTAATTTGTCGCCCTTGGGAAAGCCCTGGTAGAGTGTGATTTCCGCGGAAAGCTCCGTTTCGGGAGCAGGCCCGAGCACTTTCAGATGAGTCGATGCGGACTCAAACGAAGTGATCCTGCAGAAAAAAGGCGATCCGTCGCCTCCGGTGACCACCACCGTGTCGCCGGTCCTCATCCGAAGAACGTTTTTGATATGATTGTGATCGGCTCCGCTGATGCTGATTTCAGCATTTTCAAGCAGCGTACCGTCTGTGAAAAAATGATACATCTCAATACTTGTCCAGATCCGGGAATTCGATAGGCGTGACCTGGTCCCCATAGCCTGTGAGGGTGACTTCCGCACTCTGTGAAACGCTCTGTCCGTCTCTCACGGAATCGAAGGTATAACCCTCGGAAGTTATCAGGCCGCTCGCTCCGACGACTATCTCGCCGCTGCCCTCGGTCATCAGACCGTTTATCAGGCCCTTAAATCTCATGCTGATCTGCTTTGTGCCGTCAAGGCTGTCCTCGCAGCTGATCGAGGTTATATAATCGCTTGTAAGCTCTTTTCTGAAGACTCTGAGGACGTCTATCTCGGCAGCCGCCGCATCAAAGTAGGTGTCCTGTCTGCTCCTGGAATCTCCGCTGGCAGAGTAAAGCACGCTGTCACGGTAATACATTTCCAGGTCTATAACCCTGTCTTTCGCCTTTACGCTGCCGACCGCTCCGATCTGCGGAGCCGCGCTGTGCGCTCCGATGAATTTCACGAGGATATTGAGAGACTGCGTAGTCGTCTCCGCGCCGCTCTTTATCCGCGTATATACCATGATCTGGCACTCGCGGTTGTCAAGCGCCTCCGTCGCGTCCCTCGCATCGGCGTAGATCTTCCATTCGGGAGAGCTGCCTGCAGAGCCGTCTGTGCTCTCAAAGTCCGGAGTCTGAGCACCGGACTGCGGGGACTGCTCCGCAGGAGCGCTCGTCCCGGCCGGTATATCGTCCCCAAAGGGAGCGGGGTTAGTGGCATCCGGGTTCTCACCGCATCCGGAGAGAAAGAGCATAAGCAATGAGATTGTCAGTGCTGCTATCCTTTTCATCAGGGCAGGGAACTCCTGTTTATTTTACAACGATATTCACGATACGGCCGGGGACATATATCTCCTTTACCACGTTCCCGCTGAGCCTGTCTCCCAGCATCTGCCTTGCTGCGGCAAGGGCCGCGGGCTGATCCGCATCTCTGGGGATTACTATGGTCCCCTTGAGCTTTCCGTTGACCTGCACGCCAATCTCTATCGTGGCGTCGACGGTCTTTGCGGGGTCAAACTCCGGCCAGGCGGCCTTTGCGATAAAGCCTTCGCCGCCCAGCTGCTGATATATCTCTTCAGCGATATGCGGGGCAAACGGACTGACAAGCTTTATAAACGTAACGAGCTGTCCGCGGCCGATCTTTCCGGCGGCGTATATCTCATTGATAAGGCCCATCAGCGCCGCGATGGCGGTATTGAACTTCATGGCCGAGATATCCTCTGTGACCTTCTTGATCGCTTTGTGCAGAGGACTCTCAAGGGAGCTGACATCCTCATCGGAAATGATGTCCGTAAGTCCGGCGATCCTCTCGAGGAACTTGCGGCAGCCCTTAAGCGAGGAATCATTCCACGGCGCCGAAGCCGCGTAATCTCCCATAAAGAGCACGTATGTCCTAAGCGTATCCGCGCCGTACGCATCCACTATATCGAGCGGATCCACAACATTGCCTTTGGATTTGCTCATCTTCTCTCCGTCCGGTCCGAGGATAAGTCCCTGAGCGGAGCGCTTCATGTAGGGCTCGGGTGTGTTGACCTCGCCGAGATCGTAGAGGAATCTGTGCCAGAATCTCGAATATATAAGATGCCTGGTGACGTGCTCCATGCCGCCGTTGTAATGATCGACGGGCATCCAGTACTCCAGTTTTTTCTTATCGGCAAAGCATTTGTCATTGTGCGGGTCGATGTATCTCAGATAATACCACGATGAACCAGCCCACTGCGGCATGGTATCCGTCTCGCGCTTTGCGTCGCGTCCGCACTTTGGACATTTGCAGTTGACGAACTCGGGTATCTTGGCAAGAGGCGATTCGCCGTCTGAGCCGGGCTCGAAATTCTCCACTTCGGGAAGACGCAGCGGAAGCTCCTCATAGGGCACGGCCACATAGCCGCAGGTATCGCAGTGCACGATCGGGATAGGCTCGCCCCAGTATCTCTGGCGGTTGAAAGCCCAGTCTTTCATCTTGTACTGGACGCCTCCTTCGCCGATGCCCTTCTCCTCGAGCACTTCGATCATCTTTGCGATGGAATCTTTTTTATTTGTATAACCGTTGAGGAAACCGGAATTGACCATCTCTCCGTCGCCGCTGTAGGCTTCTTTGGCGATGTCTCCGCCCTTTATGACCTCTACGATATCCACGCCGAAGGCCTTTGCGAAATCGTAGTCTCTCTGGTCATGCGCGGGCACAGCCATGATCGCGCCGGTGCCGTAGCCCATCATCACGTAATCCGCGATAAAGATCGGGATCTGTTTGCCGCTGACGGGGTTGACGCCGAAGATGCCCTCAAGTCTGACGCCGGTCTTGTCCTTTACAAGCTGCGTGCGCTCAAACTCGGTCTTCTTGGCGCACTCGGCCCTGTATGAACGTACCGCGTCCATATTTTCTATGCTTTGCGAGAGCTCGTCGATGATCGGATGCTCGGGCGCAACTACCATGAAGGTAACGCCGAAGAGCGTGTCGGGGCGGGTTGTGTAGATGCGGAGCTTCTTTTCGGCGCCGTCGGATCCTGTGATGGGACATCCGTCCTTTCCCGATACGGCAAAGTTTACAAACGCTCCCGTGGAGCGCCCGATCCAGTTGATCTGCTGCTGTTTGATGTTTTCAGGGAACTGAACGCTCTCCAGACCCTCAAGGAGCTTGTCAGCGTATTTTGTTATGCGCAGATACCAGACGTCCTTTGATTTCTGGACGACGTCGCTGTGACAGATATCGCACTTGCCTCCCTGGCTGTCCTCATTTGAAAGGACCACCTTGCAGGAGGGGCAGTAATTGACCAGTGTCTTATCCTTGAATGCCAGACCGTGCTCGAACATCTTGAGGAAGATCCACTGGGTCCACTTGTAGTAATCCTCATCGGTTGTATCAATGACGCGGCTCCAGTCAAAGGAAAAGCCGACCTTCCGAAGCTGCTCGGAAAAATGTGCTATATTCCGGTCGGTGACGATGCGCGGATGGATCCCGGTCTTGATCGCGTAGTTTTCGGCAGGCAGGCCGAACGCGTCAAAGCCTATGGGGAAAAGCACGTTTATATCCTGCATGCGAAGCATGCGGCACATGGCGTCCAGGCCGAGATATGCCTTGCAGTGCCCGACGTGAAGTCCGGCGCCTGAAGGATAGGGAAACTCTACCAGACCGTAGAATTTCTTTTTGGTGCTGTCATCCTGAGCCGCGAAGACCATGTTGTCTTCCCAGCTTTTCTGCCACTTGGGCTCGATCTTTTTGAAATCATACTTCATACAGGTCACTTCCTTTTGTCCTGCGGTCTCCCGCGTCGTTCCGTAACTATGGAATTTTAGCATTTATAATGCTTTTCTTCAAGGTTTTATATGGAGTTTATGATTTCAAAAAGCCAAAGTTTTTCCGAGGCTTATTTCAGGCTCTCAAGATACTGCTCTCTGCCGAGACGGTAGAGGTCGTTTCCTTCGGAGTCTATTACGACCGTGACGGGAAGATCCTCCACCTCGAGCCTTCTGAGGGCCTCCGCGCCGAGGTCGTCGTAGGCGATGACCTCAGCCTTTTTGACGCATTTAGCAAGCAGCGCGGCGCAGCCGCCGATGGCACCGAAATAGACCGCCCCGCACTCCTTCATGGCCTCTACTACCTCTGCGCTGCGTCTTCCCTTGCCGATCATCCCGGTAAGACCTGCCTCGCGTATCATGCGCGGGCTGTAGGGATCCATACGGTACGAGGTCGTCGGGCCGACCGAGCCGATGGGCTGTCCGGGCTTTGCGGGCGACGGACCGGCAAAGTATATCACGGCATCTTTGAAATCCGCCGGAAGCTTTTCCCCGCGGTCGAGCGCCTCGATAAAGCGCTTGTGCGCCGCGTCTCTCGACGTATAGATAACTCCGGTGATCTCAACGGTATCTCCCGCTTTCAGTGTCCTTGCCTTTTCGCTCGTAAGGGGCGTAGTTATCTTTACGGTCATCACAGCACCTCCGTTTTATGCCTTGCCACGTGACAGTTGATATTTACCGCGACGGGAAGCCCGGCGATATGCGTGGCCATATGGTTGATATTTACCTTGAGGCAGAATGTCCTGCCGCCGAAGCCCTGGGGGCCTATTCCCAGAGCATTGACTTTCTCGAGCAGCTCATCCTCGAGCTGTGCGTAAAAGCTGTCCGGGTTTTTCTCATCGAGAGGACGCAGCAGGGCCTTTTTGGCCATCAGCGCGGCCTTGTCAAAGGTTCCGCCGATGCCGACTCCCATGATTATGGGCGGGCATGGATTGGGGCCGGCATCCTCGGCCACCTTGAGCACGAAATCCTTGACCCCTTCTATTCCGTCGGCGGGCTTCAGCATTTTCAGCTGGCTCATGTTTTCAGAGCCGAAGCCCTTAGGCGCGACCGTGATCGTGAGCCTGTCGCCAGGTACGAGCTCGTAGTAGATCATAGCCGGGGTGTTGTCTCCGGAGTTGACGCGCTCTATCGGATCGGATACGACACTCTTGCGCAGATATCCGTCCTTATAGCCGGAAGCCACACCGGCGTTTACGGCCTCTTCAATATCGCCGTTTATATGCACGTCCTGCCCTATCTCAAGAAAGACGCAGGCCATGCCTGTATCCTGACAGATCGGGACGGAGTTTTCCCCGGCGATACGGTAGTTTTCGATTATCTTGTCCAGTATTCCGCAGGCGATGGGAAACGGTTCCTCACGCCTGCACTCCTCGATGCGTTTTTTTACGTCGTCGGGCAGGTAATAGCACGCCTCCATACACAGACGCCTGACTGTCTCAGTTATCTGACGGGCACTGATCTCTCTCATGACATTTCCTCCCAAAAGTGGATTCTGAGCGGATTATACTCCACAAAAAAAGCTGTGTCGATAAAAGCCGGCACAACTTTTTTTAAACCTTCAGTTTAGCGGAAAATCTTTAATTTACTTAAGTTATGATCTCCCGGATGCTTATTTAATTACCCTGCAGGATGCTGATCGCGCGTTCGAGCTGCTCATCCGCTTTGGTCTCGGGGTCATCCTCAAGGACGATATTCGGAGCGACACCTACTCCGTGTATGCACTCTCCGCCGGGGAGATAGTAATAAGACGAGGTCAGTTTTGCAAGCGATCCGTCGGTCAGGTAATAGTAGGTCTGGATGATGCCCTTGCCAAAGGTGACCGTGCCTATCAGAGTCGCTCTCCCGTTGTCTCTGAGCGCGCCGCACATGAGTTCCGAGGCGCTCGCGCTGTTTTCATTTACGAGAACGCACATGGGGACGGTGCAGACCGGATCGTTCTTTGAGTCATAATCGATCCTCGTCCCGTCCTTTTCCTCCTCATAGGCTATAATAGCGCCCTTGTCGAGGAAAAGGTCGCATATGCCAATCACAGAGGTCCTCGAACCGCCCGGATTGTTGCGGAGATCTACTATGAGGCTCTTCATCCCCTGGGCGTCAAGCTTTGCCAGCGCGTCTTTCATCTGACCGATCCCGGCGTCGTTAAAGCCGCTCAGTCTGATATAGCCTATGCCGTCGTCCCTCATCTCATAGGATACGTCGTTGGCCTCGACCGGGCGTCTGATCATGTTCATCGCCAGCAGCTCGCTGCCGCGGCGGATGCCGACTTCCACGCCGGTGCCCTCTTCTCCGCGGATCAGCTTGACGGTTTCGTCAAGCGTATATGCCGTCACGTCCTCGCCGTCCACCGATACGATCACGTCTCCCGGCATGATCCCCGCCTCGCTCGCGGGGCTGTTGTCATATACCTGGGTCACAGTCTTGTCATAGGTCTCCTGATCAAACTGGACCATGGCGCCGATACCGCAGTAGTTGCCTGTGAGATCGGAGCTCGCTTCCGCAGCCTCCTCCGGAGTCATATACACGGAATACGGGTCGCCAAGGCCGGCGATAAGGCCCTTGTAGATGTAGTCCTCCATCACCTCCGCGTCGTAATCGAGGATAAACTTATCGTCTATGAGATCGAGTATGACGTCGATCTTGTCGTAGATCATTTCACGATCCAGATCATACGAGGACGCCTGATCTTCGATCTCCTCGAGTTCGCCGGACCCGGCGCCTTTTCCGAGGAGCTCATCCTCATCAAAAGCGTTGCCCTCCTGATCGTAGTACAATCCGTCGCGATAATAATACGTCACGCCGTCGATGGTGATCTTAGGCGTTTCTTCTCCGGATCTTTCGATCATGCTGATATATGCCGGTATCGCGAGGATCATCACCAGCAGCATGGCAAGCGCAAGTATGGATGCACCTCCGGAAAAGAAACCGGACCAGAATTTTTTTCCTGAATTCATGACAAACTCCTTTTAAGAATCAATAGTCTCCGGCAGCCTGATCATACTCATCCAGAGCTGTCCGGGCAAGGCGCAGGCTTTCCTCAAGCTCGTTCCTGCGCGTGCGAGCTCTCGTATTGTCCTGCGTCAGAGCGCGGATCAAAGACTCAAAGCAGGCGATATCCCTGCATATGAGCTCCCTGCGCCTGGACTGGGACTGCGTAAGGAAAAGGCTCTTTCTGCCATATGCGAGCTCAAACGGCTCATAGGCCTCCGCCTCTTTGCCGTATACGGCCTCTATTATGAAATAATACTTGCCGTCGTCGGCAGCGCAGCTCTCGCGGGTAATGCAGAAGCCGTTATCAGCCAGGAACTGCCTGAAATGAGGCTGCCCCGACTGAGGGGAAAGGATCAGCCTGCCGCCCTTTAAAAGCCTGCCGCGTCCATCCGTCAGGATGCGCTCTATCAGCGGGCCGCCCATACCGGTGATGACCAGCGTATCGCCATCCGATATACTGACGTCCTTTAATCCGTCCGACAGGATAAAGCTGATCTTATCCCCGACTCCGGCCCCGGCGGCATTTGCCGCGGCTCTCTCCAGAGGGCCACGGCGCACGTCCGCCGCAGCCGCCCCGCGCGCGATTCCGCGCAGGAGGCTCTCTATGGGAATATACCCGTGATCCGTGCCGATATCCACGACGCGGGAGCAGTCCTCTGACGCGAGCAGCGTCAATACGTTTTCAAGTCTCTCAGACAGCTTCATCTATATGATCCCGTCAAGCGTCATTTTATCGGCGCTGGCCTTTTCAAGCATCAGCTCCTGCAGCCTTGCGGGATCCGACGCGGACCGGAGAGCATTGTTTATATACGCTTTTCTGACTATCCTCAGATTGTCGGAAAGCACCTCTCTGGCTTCCTTTTCATCCTCCGGCAGCTCCGCTCCGAAGATCGCCGAGGCTTTAAGGCGCAGCTCCGGATCGTCCGAATACTCGTCTATCAGCGATGCCGGATCGATACGTTTTCCCTCGGAAAGTCTTGCAAAGATCCTTTCCGCGATGTCGGAAAGCACCTCGCCGGAAAAATACTCGGGCCTGACGACGCTGATGATCTTTTCATACGGCGTTTCCGTGGAACAGAGCCAGCAGAGCACGGTCCTCTCCGCCGAAAGAAGGCCCCTGCCCTTTTCCTTCCTTGCGGACGCGCGGCTGCGGAAAACGTCACTGTCCGCCTCGCTGCCAGTCCTGTTTCTGCCCATAAAGCTGACCATCTCTCTGAGGTGGTCTGCAGGTATCGAATATCTGGCCGCAACGGCCGTAAGATAGTTTTCTCTCTCGAGCGAATCCGAAAAGGCCGTCAGCGCAGAGGCAAGCTCCCTGTGGAACGAGGTCTTGCTCTCGGGATCATTCATATCATAGCGCGAGGCCATGACGTCGGTCTCAAAAAAGAAAGAACCCTTTGCCTCGCTGATCCTTTTTTCATATTCCTCCGCTCCCAGATGTACTATAAATTCATCCGGGTCCTTGTGGGGCCGCATGTCGAGCACCTTTACCCTCAGGCCGGCGGCGCGCAGTATAGGGATAGCCCTCAGAGCAGCCTTCTGGCCGGCCCCGTCGCTGTCGTAGGTGATTATGACCTCGCTGACGTAGCGCTTTATCAGGGCGGCGTGTCCCGAGGTAAAGGCCGTCCCGAGCGAGGCTACGGCACAGTCAAAGCCCGCCTGGTGCAGGGCTATAACATCCATATATCCCTCGCAGAGCAGCATATACGGGCGCCTGGACGATTTAGCCAGGTTCAGCCCGAAGAGATTGCGGCTCTTGTCAAAGATCGGCGTCTCCGGGGAATTCAGGTATTTGGGCTCGCCCGAGCCCATCACGCGCCCTCCGAAGCCTATTACTCTGCTGCGCACATCCATTATCGGAAAGATCGCCCTGTTATAAAAGCGGTCCCAGCTTCCTCTTTCGTCTACCTTGAGCAGCTGGCTCTCATTTATCAGGTCGTCGGTATAGCCGCGTTCCTTGAGGTATCTGTAAAGCAGCGCCGGGCTCTGGGGCGCATACCCGAGACCAAATTTATTCATCGTCTCGGCCGTAAGTCCGCGCCTCGCAAAATACTCCATCGCTCTTGAACCCTGAGGCTGGCGCAGCTGCTTGTAGTAGAAAACCGCCGCATCCTTGTACGCGGCCATCATCCGCGCCTTCCGGTCGGCCTTTTCGCGCTCCGCCTTTCCCGCGCTCTGCTTTGGAAGCTCCATGCCCGCCCGCTCCGCGAGGGACTCTACAGCCTCCTGAAAGCTCATGTTTTCGTAGCTCATTACAAAGCTGATGACGTTTCCGCCCGCTCCGCAGCCAAAGCAGTAATACATCTGGCGGTCGGGCGAAACACAGAAGGACCCCGTCTTTTCACTGTGGAAAGGACACAGACCGAAATAGCGGCTGCCCTTTTTCTCCAGGTGAACGGCCTGCGAGATGACACCCACTATGTCATTGCGGTTTCTGAGTTCTTCTATTACTTCATCAGGATAATACATATCAGTACTGCCATGCCTTTGGCACAAAAAGCTCTGTATAAACGTGGATCGCGTAGCTGTCGGTCATGCCGGAGATATAATCGCATACTGCCCTTGACCAGGTCTCTCCGCCCGCCCATACGCGGTCGAGATACTCCTCCGGAAGACTTTCGATATGATCCATGTAGTAAAAATACAGCCTGCGGACCAGCTCCTCCGCTTTACCCTCCTCGGCCTTTGCCGCGCTTCCCTTGTAAAGGTTTTCAAACATATATCTGCGCAGTCCGAACATGGCATCCTCGACGTCAGGATCCATCAGGATCGACGACTGATTCAGGCTGGAGGCGATGATGCTGTGGATCATTACGTCCAGACGCTCCTTTATGCTGTGCCCGAGGACGTTTGTAAACTCGCCAGGCAGGCCTTCCTCGGTAAGTATACCGGCCCTTATCGCATCGTCCATATCGTGATGGATATATGCCATCTTGTCCGCGTATCTGACGATCTTGCCCTCCATCGTGGAGGGGCTGCCTCCCATGGAGTGATTCAGTATGCCGTCGCGGACCTCCCGGGTCAGATTCAGACCCTGTCCGCCGTTTTCAAGCTTCTCGACCACGCGCAGGCTCTGCCTGCTGTGGGAAAAGCCTTCCTCGCTGACCTCGTTGAGCACTCTCTCCCCGCAGTGTCCAAACGGCGTATGTCCGAGATCATGACCGAGGGCGATAGCCTCTGTCAGATCCTCGTTCATCCTGAGCGCCCTGGCGATGGTACGCGCTATCTGCGAGACCTCCAGCGTATGCGTGAGCCTCGTGCGGTAGTGGTCGCCCTCCGGAGCCAGAAATACCTGTGTCTTGCGCTTCAGTCTTCTGAAGGCCTTGCAGTGAAGGATCCTGTCCCGGTCGCGCTGAAATACCGTGCGGATATCGCACTCATCCTCAGGCACGTCGCGTCCCTGGCTCTCGGTGCTCCTGCATGCGAAAGGACTCAAAAACTTTATTTCATTGACCTCGGTCATCTCCCGTATATTCAAGAGGCTCTCCTTTCCTTTTCCGTATCACCCGCGCTCGCCCAGCCTCGCGATAAGTATCTCGGCGGCCAGTCTGTCCTCTATTTTGCCGCTTTTTACGGCCTGATCGAGCTCGGCTGCAAGACTCACGCCCATCTCAAGCTTTTCATCGCTCACGCGCAGATTATCCCTGCGGATATAGTACAGCGAGCCGGCGGAGACTCCGACGGCGGAGGCAAGCTCCTGATCGCTCATCGAATCCTTAGGGGTGTTTTTAACGGCAAGTATCTGGGCGCACTGTCTTCCCATGATCACGATCATCTTGATCGGCGCCTCGCGCAGCCCCAGCAGATCCTCATACATGCGCATCGCTTTTTCCATGCGTCCGTTAAGCGCGGCGCTCAGCATATCAAAGATCCTGTCCTCAAGCCGCACCGACGAGACG
>CAMOQY010000012.1 GCA_946623295.1 uncultured Lachnospiraceae bacterium
CGATAGCGCGGGTCTTGGCGCCCGTGCGCTCCTTTACAAAGCGGGCCAGAGTAGCGGCAAGTCCGCCCATCTGGGCATGGCCGAAAGCGTCCTTTGTGGCAGCCAGATCCGAGCCGTACTCGCTGATGTACTTGCCGTCCTTGTCCATGATACCCTCGGAGACGGCGATGATGCAGATCTTTTTGCGCTCGTAAATCGACTCTACCTCGTCGAGGAACTTCTTCATATCGAAGGGGACCTCAGGCAGATAGATCAGATCCGGGCCGTGGCTGTTAATATCGGCCAGAGACGAGGCGGCGGTAAGCCAGCCGGCGTTCCTGCCCATGATCTCGACTACGATGACCATACCGGTATTATAGACGTTTGCGTCGTGATAGATCTCTCCCATCGATACGGCGATGTACTTGGCCGCGCTGCCAAAGCCGGGGCAGTGATCCGTGCCGGCCAGATCGTTGTCGATAGTCTTCGGGATTCCCATCACGCGGCACTCATAGCCGACCTTCTGCATATATTTGCTGATCTTGTTGCAGGTATCCATGGAGTCGTTTCCGCCGTTGTAGAAGAAGTAGCGGATATCGTACTTTTTAAAGATCTCAAGGATCCTGCGGTAATCTTCGGGCTCCGCGTCATCGTCCTTGAGCTTGTAGCGGCAGGATCCGAAGATCGAAGAAGGAGTATGGAGCATGAGCCTGAGCTCTGCAGCGTCCTCCTGCGTCATGTCGTAGATGCGGTCATTGAGCATGCCGACGATACCGTGCTCCATGGCATAAACCTTGGTGATGTTCTCATTTTTAAGAGCTGTCTCGATGCAGCCCAGCGCGCTGGAATTGATAACCGACGAGGGGCCGCCGGACTGGCCGAAGATAGCTGCGCCTTTAAGTGCAAGCATTTTTATTCCTCCTCATAATTATGATCTTTTACAGCGGAATCCCGCAATCTGCGTCATTTTAGCACATGTCGGCTGACATAACAAGGGAAAAACCCCCTT
Organism: uncultured Lachnospiraceae bacterium; assembly: GCA_946623295.1. Taxonomy (GTDB): domain Bacteria; phylum Bacillota; class Clostridia; order Lachnospirales; family Lachnospiraceae; genus UBA3774. The sequence continues at coordinate 989 of CAMOQY010000012.1, forward strand.
GCGGCAAAAAATCTTGAGGCCGGCCGACCGTCCGGCGGATAATTCATAATTTTTATTTAATCCGCCGGTATTGTTTATGCAGGAAAATGTGCTACAATAGCAGTGTTTTCATTGACTATTATAAAGGAGGCAAACCCATGCCATTAGTAACAAGCACTGAAATGTTCAGGAAAGCCTATGACGGCGGCTACGCCATCGGCGCTTTCAACGTCAACAACATGGAGATCGTTCAGGGCATCACCGAGGCTGCCAAGGAGCTGAACGCTCCCCTCATCCTGCAGGTTTCCGCAGGCGCGCGCAAGTATGCCCAGCACAGCTATCTGGTACATCTGGTTCAGGCTGCTCTCGAGGAGACTGACCTCCCTATCTGCCTGCATCTGGACCACGGCGCTGATTTCGAGATCTGCAAGTCCTGCGTGGACGGCGGATTTACCAGCGTTATGATCGACAAGTCCGGCGCTCCTTTTGAGGAGAATATCGCCGAGACCCGCCGCGTCGTTGAGTATGCTCATGATCACGGCGTAGTTGTCGAAGCCGAGCTCGGTACTCTGGCCGGCGTTGAGGACGAAGTCAAGGTCTCCGCCGAGGATTCCTCCTACACCCGTCCCGATGAGGTCGAGGAATTCGTTACCCGCACGGGCGTCGACTCTCTGGCTATCGCTATCGGTACCAGCCACGGCGCTTATAAGTTCAAGGCTTCCCAGTGCACCCGCAATGCCGACGGCATTCTGGTTCCGCCGCCCCTGCGCTTTGACATCCTCGAGGAAGTCTCCCGCAGACTGCCCGGATTCCCTATCGTCCTGCACGGATCATCTTCCGTTCCTCAGGAATTCGTAAAGATCATCAACACCTACGGCGGACAGATGCCCGACGCTATCGGCATCCCCGAGGATCAGCTCCGCGAGGCTGCCAAGTCCTCCGTCTGCAAGATCAATATCGACTCCGATATCCGTCTTGCCATGACCGCTACCATCCGCCAGTACTTTGCCGAGCATCCCAGCGATTTCGATCCCCGTCAGTATCTGAAGCCCGCTCGTCAGGCCGTAAAGGATATGGTCGCCCGCAAGATCGTCAACGTTCTCGGCTGCGCAGGCAAAGCCTGATAGTTCTTATTATTATAAAGGAGCTGCTTTTTGCAGCTCCTTTTTTTGAATCTACTCGTCAAGCGCTATACTCTCAATGCCTTCGCTCTCATTCAGGTCAGGCAGAGTGATGTACGCGATACATTTATTTTCGCAGAGCTCCAGCGCTCTCTCACAGGTCAGCTCGGCGATCAGATCCCAGGCATATCCCCTCGCTTCGATCAGCTCTCCCTCCTTAAAGAAGCTCCCGAATCTCTCCTCATTTACCCAGTAGGTGTATTTGTTCAGGACCTCATAGAACAGGTCCACCTTTTCTGAGGTCAGGATATCCGGGCCCGCCTCGTTGAATTCTTCTTCGCTGTGCAGTCCTATTGCCTCATAGGCGTATACATGAGGATCTACCCATTCGCCCCACAGATCGTCGTCCCATCCGGGCTTTATCCTGACCTTAAGAGCCGCACCGCCGTTTTCCTCATATGCAGCTAAAAGCTCGTCCGTAAGCTTGGAATCTTCTCTCAAATGCACAATTCGCTTCGGTTCACCGTATATACGCGGCAAGTCAGCCTTTGAACTCCCGTACAGCGTAATGTGTTCTACGCCTTCAAAATCCTCCAGGGACAAGGCATCTATCTGTTCTTTGGTTCCGGCAATGACAGCGCCTCCGCTGCCAAAGCATAAATACCGGTCAAAATCATCGTCTGTGCCTTTGCTGATCACGGTAAAACCAAGCTTTTCAAACGTCTCTATCGTATCCTTGTTCCTTTCATAATGAACGCTCCGCAGATATCTTTCGTATTCTTCCGCTTTCTCTCTGTATTCCCCGACGAGACGAAGATACTCAGAGTCGCCTGTAGCCCTGGCCATCGCTTCCGCATTCGTGATATTTTTATCTTTCTCAAGACGCTCAGCTGCTGTAAAAAGCGCTTCATCAGCCCTGCCCGAAAGCAGGTAGCATTCATTGCTGAGTTCTTCCTGCATTTTATCGATCCCGGCAGCCGTCCCTTTGGAAGCATTGAAAGAGAACGCTATAAGGCTGTCATCCGAAGCTGCCGACAACACTTTTTCGCAGAAGTCTGCCTGTATACCTATACTCCCGTCGCGTCCCCCATTATACGAAACTGCATCGGCTGAGGCTCCGAGGGTACTGTGCCTCTGGAACTCATCTCCATATCCCTCATTCATCCAGATGATATCCGTCTCAGTGGCATTCACCACCGTCTCTGTCCCGGCGTTTTCACCGGACAGGCTGGAGTTTACCGCACTTGCCGTGTCTTTATTACCGCTGACCCTGCCCGTCACGATCATCGCAGCGGCTATGGCAAATACTGCGGCGCCGGCTGACAGAGCCGCGGCAAGCCGCCGGTTCCTTTTTCTGATCCTCCTGAGTTCTTCATCCCGGCGGCTGATCACGCTGCGGGCAGTTTCTTCTATACTTTTCATAATACTTTCTCCAGTTCCTCTTTCATGCGGCGCCTGGCGCGGTATATGAGCGTTTCTGCCGCATGGACGCTCCTGCCCATCACGGCCGCAGCATCCCTAACCTGCATATCTTCAAAATACACCAGCCAGAGGATCTGCCGATAGTCTCCGGGAAGCTTTCCAAGCGCGCGGTGCACCGCAATGCGCTCTTCATCCCTGATATACGACTCCTCCAGAGAGATATCATCCAGGGTAAGCTCGCCGCAGTCATCGATCGGCACGCTTTCCCGCCGCTTTCTCAGATGATCTATAGCCATATTGCCGGCTATCCGGTACAGCCAGGTCTTAAACGACGCCTTTCCGTTGTATCTCGGTTTTTTCACGGCGATTTTGACAAAAGCATCCTCGGCGATATCCTCCGCGGTATGGATATCACCCGTAAAGGTGCGCAGATAAAGCATGAGCCCGTCACGGTATTCCCTTATGATCCGTTCCAGAGCTTCATCATCGCCTTCTCTGCAGTACTTGTCATAGTCGCAGCTGCCCGCCATGATCTCTCCTTTTCACCTATTATACGAAATAAAGCGCCAAAGCTCACACTAAAATCAGAGTAATAAAAAAAATACGGCGCCCCGTGCGGGGCGCCGGTGATCATATCAGCGCTGCTCTTCGTTGAAATCGAGCGCGATCTTCTTTGACGTCAGGAACGTTACGAAGTCGGCCTTGCCCATAGGTTTGGCGTAGTAGAAGCCCTGTACGACCTCGCAGCCAAGCTGCTTGACGCGCATGAGCTGTTCCTTTGTCTCTACGCCCTCCTGGGTGATCTTCATTCCCAGATCCTTGCCAAGTCTGATGATACTTGTAAGGACCTTTTCATCCCTGTCCGCATAAGTACCCGGTTTGATAAAGAAGCGGTCGAGCTTGATCTCGTCCATCTGGAGCTCTTTCAGGATGCTGTAGGACGAATAGCCCGAGCCGAAGTCATCGATCGAGCATTTGAATCCGTTTGCGTGGAGTTTGCCGATGATGTCACGCAGAACGTCGAAATTCTCGTACGCGACGCTCTCCGTAAACTCTATCATGATATATCCCGCAGGGATATTGTACTTTTTCTTTATAGCCACGTAGTAGTCCACGAAATCAGGCTCCGCGGCGGTCAGCCTCGAAACGTTGACCGAGACCGGGTATACTCTTTCACGCGCAGCCAGCGAATCGGATATGTATCTGCAGACCTCCTCATACACGTAGCGGTCGAGCTTGGTAATAAAGCCGTTAGACTCGAACAGCGGCATGAAGACACCGGGCAGGGCGTACTGATCCTTATTCTCATCGTACCAGCGCACGAGAGCCTCGCTGCCGTCGGGACGGTTATTTGCTATATTGTACTTGGGCTGATAGAATACCTTGAACTCGTTTCCGGCAAGAGCAGCCTCCTGGTGGACTTCGATGTATCCGGTGATACGCTTCTTTTCATTGAAGTCCTCATTGTACATATGGAACGTGCCGATATCGTCGGGAGAAGCCGAAGCCTCAGACGCGTCCAATGCAAAGTCCACCATCTCATTGGTGTTATTCGTATAGCCGCGGCTGACCTCGTAGATACCGCCGTAAAGCTCCAGATGGTAGCCTTCGGGCATATGCTCCTTGTATTTTTCAGCCTGTGAGTAGATCTGCGTCAGTCTGTGGCGCAGCACGTTGTTGTCCTTGTAATGGATCGTCATTCCGAAGTCGCCGTTTGTCAGATAACCAAAGCTCTCATAGTTGTCAAGGGTCATCTTTATCAGATCGCGGACGTACTTTAATATATCCGTGACCGCGTCATAGCCGAGCTGGTCTACAAAGTACATGTAGTGCTTGATACATATGACTACCACGGCGTACTTTGATCCGGAATACTGTTCAAGCAGAACGCTGCTGTCCTTTTCGTATCTTCTGCGCGAATTACAGCCTACACGCTCATCCGTTCCGCTCGCCTCGGCGATCTTGCGGCGGTTGCGGTAGTAACTTACCACGGAAGAAATAGCCACGACAAAGAGCAGGATCAGCAGGACGAGAAGCATGCCCAGAACAACGCTGATGGTGCTGTAGCCGCCGCTGTAGATCTCATCTGCCTGATAAAGCGCAACTACCGAAAAAGATGCGTCGCTGCTTCCCATACTCGAAACGGCAAGTATAAACTCAGTACCCTCTATGGTCGTCGGGAAAGCAGCAGCCGAACCGGTACGGATCACTTCCCTCGCCTGATCGAGCAGGGCGTCGTTTTTCAGCTTTTCGCGAAGCGCTTCGTAGATGTTGTTATGAAGGCCAAACTCATTCTCTCCGTCAGCGTTCGGCTTCTGGTAGAGGATATTCAGCATCTCACCGTCGTTTGAGCAGATAACGGTAAGAGTGGAATCCTGAAGATAGTCCTGGTTAAGCGTCTCGCGGTCTACGTTTACGATGACCTCGGGCGAGAAGAAGAAAATTATCGAATCCGCGTATTCAAAGTCATTGATCGGAACGATAAAGCCTACGACGGCAAGCGATATATCGCGGTCCGTAACGACGCCGGTGCAGATAGTCTCGCGATCGGCGATATGGTTTCTGACGGCAGGATCCTCGAGCGTCATATCAAAGACCTCGCCGTAGCGGGTGTAATCAACGCCGTCCTTATAGTAACGGCAGAAATAGAGCTCGCTGAATCGCTCGTCGCGGAAAAGGCCGTTGATCACGGCAAGAAAGCTGTCGCGGTCGGCGGGATTGGAGGCTTTGACGGCCTCGGCCATGGTCTCCGACAGAGACGTATAGTAATTGACGCGGTCTCTGAGCGCACCGACGGAATCCGTGGTGTAGAGCTGACCGCGGACACTCGCCTGGTCGTCGAGATTGGTCGTATATTCGCTCATCAGCATTGCTCCGACCAGCAGCAGCGCTACGCTGAGGAATGCCGTAAAAATGAGCACCAGAGTACGGCCGTGATTTTTTATGCGCGAGAACATTTATCGTCTTCTCCTGTAGTATTATCGGATGCCGGCTCATCTCCGGCGTCTTCTGCGGATGTCACCTCTGCGGGCGGCCCGGCAGGCGCATCGTTCAGGCCGGGGATGACAAGATTCATGGACTTCATCTTTTCAAGCTCCTGACGGACCATCTCTTCGATGAACTCCTCGTGGCTCTTTGCGGCTTCCTCTTCCTGCTTCTTCAGCGATTTCTTCAGATCGGGAAGATACAGCAGCATCATTACAGCCATCACCACGACTATGATCATCATCAGACCCATCTTTGTGGAAAGAAGTCTGGTAAATCTTGTAACTATCGGAAGGTTGCGCACGTAGCGTCCCACGACGTCCTCGGGGAATACGTGATACGCGTCCTCCACCTGATTGTGATCGCCCTTTGTGACAAATTCCTCGTTATCGCCGATTATCTCAGCTATCCTGTGTGTATTTCTCTGTCCCTCGATCAGCGGATCGCGCGAGACGAAAACTATGATATCACCCACGGCAAGCTCTGAGGGATCGACCTTTTCCACGAGGATATTGCTGCGCTCGGGGATCACCGGCTCCATACTTTCGGTAAGCACCCACATGATGCTGTGATTTCCGAAAAAGGGTACGTCGCCCCGCGAATTTGTCACAAGTACAAAAACCGTCATGCCCACCAGGACCAGCATGACCAGGTATCCAAGGACATCCTTTATGATTTTCAGTACTTTAAAAAGTTTGCTCATTTATTCCTGGGATGGCGTCCTTTGTTGTGCTGGATGCCGCGTTTCTTCATACGGGCCTGCCTGTTCTTTCCTGAAGAAGGTCTTCTCTTCTTCGCGGGCTTTCTGCCGTTCATGGCGGCATTATACTCGTCCAGAGTCATGCTTCCGGGCGTGTCCGCATCGTTATCCGCTGTATCGGCGCCGTTTTCGGCATCGCTCTTCTCCGTCTCCTGCGAGGCGCCGGTCATATCATCGCCGGTCTCATCTTCTGACTCGCCGGCAGTCTCCTCTCCGGGCGCGGGCTCGGGCTCTACAAACTCCGGTACCGGCTCAGGCTCGGGGATATCCCCGTAAGCAAGCGACTCCTCCGGATTTGCGGAAAGCATTATTTCCGACGCGCGCAGGGAAACGGCCAGAGCCTCGGTCATAACGCCGGGTGCGTAAGCAGCGGAGCTCTGCTCCTGCTCTACGTCTCTGATGATATCAAATTCATCGGCCGAGAGCTTTTTAAGGCGGTCGATGATCCTGGGCATAAAGGCCTCGTCGGTAAGCTGGGTATCCAGCATCCCGTCATCCTCCATGTCGTTGCGTATATTGTAGCGGAAATTCAGATACTGGACCGCCGCCGCCCTGTAGAGATCGCGCAGATACGCCTCGGGCACGTCCTCCAGGTTTTCCTGGATCAGCATACTGTAGCCTGCGCTCTCGTAGCCCTCGATAAACTGCCAGAGGGTCAGACATCTGCGCATGTTCGGATTCTTCATGATCGCATTCGTATGCATGATAGGCGGACGCACAAAGCTCTGGCCCATGTTCCTTGCGAACTCCGATCCGGCGTAGGTCTGCACTATATCGTATATCTTTACCACGCGCTTCCACAGATCGGTGGTCTTTGAGTAATTCTTTTCGACGAGATCGGAATCATCCGTAGGCTCCGCGATCTCCAGAGTAAAATGCATCTTTCCCTTGAGGTCTCCGTGGGAAAATGACTGTTCCATGACAAGCGAGGTCTCGCGGGTATCCTGGCCCTCGTTCTTTGCCACGTCATAGCGCATGGCGACAAAGGTCATCAGACGGTTGATGAGCGTATTCAAAAACTTATTCTCGTAGGTCTGGAGAGTCTCTTCACGAAAGACGTTAAGAAGCTTTGAGGGCGTGACCGTGTCGCCCTCGATCTTTGAGATAAGATCCGTATGCTGCGCCAGATGCTTCACGGAGGCAGGCGAGATATTCTTTGACATCTCGATGGGAAGGACTTCTTCTCTCTCCATGATGTATTTTGACGGATTGCGGATAGCCGCGTCAAGATAAGGCAGAGCATCCTCGATAGCGTTTACCCAGGTCTCATCGATTGCGCGCAGCATATAGCGCTTTTTCAGCTCGACGCTGGCCTGCCCGCTCTGGAGCATGGCCATAACGGAGCTGAAAATATCGCTCTCCTCGATAAGTATATCCATGAGAGTTCCGTTTTCCTGATGGAAGGCACGGAGCTCTCTGGCTGCTGTATTCTGATTGGCTGTGTTGGTTTCAGGCATGTTTTATCCCCTCATCCACCGCTCTGCGGCCACCCTTCCCGCATCGGGAGGGCAATCAATACGCGGGAGCGGCGCGTCCCTTAGAATGACATCTTCTGCAGACGCTGCAGGTAAGCCACGCATTCCTTCATGGAATCCTTGCCAAAGAGGTTTCCGAGATAAAGGATCAGACCGCGGATCTCGTCACGGATGAGAGAAAGGTTAAGTGCCTCGAATTTGCGGAACACCTTTGTAGCGAGGATATAGTCGATGGCTTCGAGCTCAGTGCCTCCGCAGGCAACGTAGACCGGTACGAAGATCTTGAGCTGCTTCATGATACGGTTACCGAAAGCCACCCTGAATTTCTCGATGACGTAGAGATCGAGATTGCTGATCTTGTCAAGGATCTCCTGGCTGACAGGATTCTTTTCGACGGCTTCCTTGTACATCGCCTCTACGTGCGAGTAGCTGATATGCTTGGGAGCCGTATCGGGAGCCTCAAAAGGCATACCCTTGCTGTCCAGGTTGATAACAAGCGCGCGGTCGTAGACCTTGTCGGATACCGCGAAGGTGGAATCATCGTTATTTGCCGTACCGATGTACCAGACATTCTGAGGGATCTGGAGCTTGCCGTCGTCCAGATGGGCGGGGTCGGTAGGCCAGGATGAAGGCACGATCTCTATGCGCCACTCATTCGGGTCGGGCATCTCGAGGACTGAAAGCATCTCGGCGAAGTAATACTCAACACGCGCGATGTTCATCTCGTCGAGGATGATGATATTGATATCGTCATTGTAAGAAGACTCGTAGATTCGCTTGAGGACCTCGGTCTCGTTGAACTTCTTTGTGAATTCGTTAAAGAAGCCAAACAGCTCGGAGCGGTCGCGCCACGACGGCTGTACGGAGGCGATGGTCGCATCGTTCATAAAATACTTGCCCATGATATAAGGCAGCGAAGTCTTACCTGTACCGGAAATACCCTGAAGGAGGATAAGCTTTGTAGAAGCAAGTCCGGCAAACATAAGACGGATAGTCTTTATCTCATAGAACAGACGGCCTCTGGAGCAGGCGAAGTTCCTGATATCGTCACAGAGCTGCTCGAGGTTCATGGAGTTGTCGTATTCGGGCGGCACGTAGTACGAATACTTTTCATCCACAGCCGACAGACGGAAGAAACGCTTGGATTCCGAAGGATTCACGTCCGCGCCGCTTCCCGAGGAAGCTGCAGCTGCTACGGGTGCTCCGGCAGCGGGCGTGGCAGGGACCATGCCTCCCACACCGGCAGTCAGTCCGACCTGGCCGGCTGCTCCGGCAGCAGTCTGCTCTTCAAAAATAGTACGAAGGTCGTCATAGCTCATACCCGTAGGGGCGATCTTAAGTGCAAGCAGACGCTCCTTTTCAGCTGTAAGCTGGATGACGTCACGGTGAAGATCTGCGACTTCCTCAAGCAGGTCCTCGTTTCCGACGATGGATTTGCGGAAGCGGATATATTTACGTACCAGAAGGACGATAAGGAAGATGACGCCGCCTATGATCGCGTAGGTAAGAAGGATCGAGATCGTAGCAAGAATCCATGCAAGGACGTTGAAGCCGTCCTTGTAGCGGTTAAGCTGCTCGATATAAAGGGGAATATTGAAAAGCTGGGCAAACCCGGAGAACAATCCGGATATGCCGTTCCACAGGGAGCTCAGTATTGTCGTAAAGAAAGCAAAAAACCAGTTCAGAAAAGCATCCATCTATCAATATTCCTTCCAGATAACTAACAAAAAACGAAAAGCCCTGCATCCTCAGGACGGCAGGGCTCACATCACTGAATCTATTCGGCCTGCACCTTTTCAGCGGCTTCCTCCGCCTCGGTCACGGTCTCTTTAACCTCGGCAGCTGCGTCGTCCGCAGCTTTCTCAGCCTCCTGCGCAGCAGCGGCTGCATCGTCCGCGGCTTTTTTCGCCTCCGCAGAAGCATCTTTCGCGGCTGTCTCTGCCTGTGCGGCTGCATTTGCCTGCTGATTTTTGATGTACTCCTCGATGGCGCGCTGACGGATCAGCTCCTCATCTGCCTGAGTGATCTGCTTCTTGCCCTCGTTCTTTATAGCGAGGAACTTGCGGATGAATACGATCAGCTCAAACAGGAAGAACAGCACCAGCGGGATAACTATCACTACCAGGAAGCCGGTAGGAGTCTGAAGGAAGGAAAGGAACTTGCCCAGTGAAGGGATCTTCGTGCCGTTCCACTTGCAGACGACCGCGCCAGGAAGCACAGTGTCGGTATCCTCGACGGGGTTGTTGTCACCCTTTGTAACGTAACCGGTGACCGCACCGGAAGCATCCTTTTCGATCTCTATGATCCTGTGGGTGTTCAGATCTCTGTAGCCGTCGCCGTTGAGGTCGTCGACCGCAAAGGTTATAACGTCATCTACTTTGAGCTGCATCGCCTCTGCATCATCGAGCTTCTCGCCGATGATGATGTCGCCCGCCTTAAAGGTAGGGGACATGGAATCGGTCTGCACATTCAGGATCGTAGTGGCTCCGATGGAAGGGACGTTGTAGCTGCTGGAAGTCTGGGCAAAAGCCAGGACCGTGATCAGCGCGCAAAACGCGACAAATATCCAAAGGAAAACATTGCCTATGATGCCGAGAACTTTCCTCGCACCGGATTTCTGTTTTTTATCTGCGCCTTCCAGCAATTCTTTTTCTTCTGACATATCTAATGATCCTCTCACCTTTTCAGGTCATAACACGGCATTCCGGCTCTTTTGACAATACAATACGAGCCATGTTACTAATAGCCTCAGTTTATTATACATTTTTTCACTCAAATGTAAACATTTTTCAGTAAAAAAACGGCAGAAAACCGTGTGAAAATGTCATAAAAACCACATTTACAAAGAGGTTTGTCCCGGCGGCAGTATCCCACGGGGCACATAACCCGTCCTATTTTACCAAAACCGCCGCCGGGAGGCCCGGACGGCGGTAATGGTCCGCACTGCAGCCCGTTACTGGACGGTCACTTCTCTCCTGCCGGTCACGGAGAATGCAGTGGTATTCATCGTATAATCAAAGTTGGTATCCAGCGTCGTTACGTAGACGTCGTAGGTGCCTGCAGTGCCGCCGATTACAACATCGTACTTGCCTGCGGCCGTGCTGTCCTCGTCACCGGTCTGGCGCACAGCGTCAAAGACGGTGTACTCCACGGTACGATCGCCCTCGGTCACGGAAACGGTCTGCTCCGTAGCCACCAGATTCAGGCTGCCGTCACGTGTGACGGTATGGGTAAGGCCTGTGCCCTCGACGTTGTATTCCAGTATAACAGCTGCCGGCGCAGGCTCCGCGCCCGTATAGTCCGTCGGGATCAGAGAATGTCCGTCATAAGCCGGAGCGGGGCTGGTAGTCACCGTAGTGGTAGTACCGGAGATCGACGTCGTGGCGACGTTCTGGACGACCTCGGTAGAGGTGGCTCCGTTCTGCGTGGTCTGGGTGGTCACGGTAGTAGTCGTTATCGTTCCTCCCGCGGAATTGGCATCCAGCGAGGTTACCGTCTCTGTGATCGTCTCCGTGCCGGTAACGTTGATCGTCGCCGGGCTGCCCGAGCTGTTCGTCACGACAAGAGTCGCATCGGCGGGGACGTTCTTTGCGGCATATCCGGTCAGCAGCGCACCCGTATTTGTCACGGTCAGGGTCTTGTCCTGACTCATGGCAAAGGTCGTAGTACCAGCAGACGCCGCCGTCGGAAGCGACAGGAATACGGACTTGGACGGATCCAGCGAGCCCTCGGTATCAAAGAGAACAGAGCCGGCCGCGTCCACGAAAGCAACACCCTTCGGATAGTCAAGCGCCACGGTGGAGACGCGCGTCGTCTCGGTAGTGGTCGTCCTGATGCTGAAGTCCGCGTTTGCCGCGATATCCAGATAAATCAGATATGCTCCGTCACCGTCAGCGGACCCGAGCGCGAACTCTCCCGCATCCAGCGGTACTTCGAAGTAGTAGACGGAGTTCATGGTGAGGTTGCGCCTGTTTCTGATAACAGCCGTATCAAAGATCTGGGCGTAGCCCGAAGGCAGCGAGCTGCCGGCCAGCGTGCCGTCCGAATTATAGTAATTTGTATCGCCCACGTAGCTGTATACGTAGTTGTGGCTGCTGTCTCCGTCGCCGTAGATCCCCGCAAGCTCCTTGATCGCGGTTATATTCTGATCGGAGTCGCGCAGTACGTGGTGCAGCGAGAAGAAGCTCTGGGTACCGTTTGATCCGCTGAAATACGTACCTGCCATAAAGGTCACACGTCCCTTTGTCGCGACGTGGAAATCTATGGAATCCTGAGGCATGGCGTAATCAGTGTAGGTCGTTCCGTTGATCACAGCCTTTGGAACCGTAACGGTGTCCGTTGCACTGATCTGGGCCTGCATAAAGTGCATGCCGTAGACGTAAGTCTCGCCGCGCAGCAGGTCGTTGACATCAGCAGAAACCTTTTCGTACTGGGTAGTAAGCCGGTTGCCTATACCGTACTGGGTGATGGTCTGCTGGGTGCCGTTTACTATGGTATATACGCGTCCGTTATTCAGTACGCCGTTCGCCAGGGACGCGCGGATACTCGCCCAGTTGCCCGCGGCGTTTTTATTGTAGCGCGATACGCGGATATCACCGGGAGGCGCCGAATTGGTATTGCCGCCGCTGACGACGTATCCGGTATTCGTCGAAGCAGGCGCCGTATGGCCCTGATTCCACGCCAGCGGATAGTAAGTAGGATAAGTATTAATATCGACCGATCCCGTAGTGTCGTCCGTCGTGGTGTATTCGAGCGGATCGGACGCCTTGTTGGACGCGACTGCCGTCTCACTGGTAGTATCGAAAAGCGAATCACCCTCTACCGTAGCAGAGGCAGAGATGTCAAGATACATGAGGTAGGCGCCATTGCCACTGGTAGAACCGAGAGCATACTCACCTTCATTCACCGGAATTTCAAAATAATAGAGTGCATTGTTCACCCAGGCGGAAGACGCTGGCGCTGTCAGCCACGACGTATTGAATACAAGTGTAGAGCCTGCACTCTGTGTATTATACTCATATGAGCCATCGGTCTTTCTATAGATCATATTTATTGGCGTAATACTCGTAATATTATTATTTCCGTCACGAGTTATCTGGTGAAGCGAGAAAAAGACATCGTTCTCAGAATCAAAGCCAACAGAAAAATATGTCCCGGCAAAAAAGTTAATATAACCTTTTTCCTTTAGTTTGAAATCTATACAGTCTTTCGGAACAGTGAAATTCGAGTAGGCTGTTCCGTTGATAATTGCAGACGGAATAGTTACAGTATCACTGCTGGTTATAGACGCATTCATAAAATGAAGACCATATATCCATCTGTTGTCTTCATTAAACATCTGATCCAGACCTGCTCTCGCATCTTCGTATTTTTCAAATCCCGACATATCCGTACTCAGACCGCTGCCATTGATCGTGTAAACAGTGCTCGTACTTGTCAGATTAGACATAGCGTACTTTGATACTCTTATGTCGCCCATCTGGTTTCGCTGGCTCTCTTCTCCGGTTGCTGATTCTTTGCCGCTGATTATATACCCGGTATTAACCGCCCGAGTTTGACTGATGTTATCGTCGCTGACAACCAGCGGGAAATACGTAGCGGGAAATCCGTTCGAACCCGTAGTTTGAGTGGTCTCACTTCCAACATACACGGTCTTCCACACATTTTGCTGATTAATGCTCTGACTGTTATAGGTTTCAAGACCCTGCGGAGTGGTCGAAACACCTAAAACAGGAGCAAGGGTAAGATAATAGGTTGTTCCTCCTTCATTAAATGAAACGCCGTTTGATGAAACACTCCAGTTTGTAGCACTTGATTCAGTTGTCATTTCTGACAGGGAAACACCCGACGAGTTTCCAATCACGTAATATATATTGTTATTGATAATCGCAAACAGCTTATTGTTCTGATAGATAAACGAAGAGGCTTTCGTCGATTCTTTTTCAGAACTGAGTTTCAATGAAGTATCAGCCGAAAGATAATAATCCGTCGTCTGCGAAAACTCCTCAAGTACTCCGGCTGACGATAATGTAGTCGAAACAGTCCAGCGAGCTCCAAGACTATGATTGGGATTATAGAATAAATACCATGTATTATTGCTCCTCCTGTAATACAGACTATTGGAGTAATAAAACTTCTGAAAATCGCTGCTGGCATTCCGGTTTCCAATAGTTGCTCTTCCGTTTGAGCTCGGACCAATCAGGTATTTTGCAGTTCCATCGACATACGTGTATAAAAGGAAATATGTTTGGGACTCAATTGTCTCCCTTTGCCATACTGACGCCTCGTCTGGATCTGTGACAGCCTTTGTAGATGACGAACCGCTATTTGCAAGGTAGTACTTTGTGCCTCCAACCGTACAGGTTATATAGTATCCGTTCATCTCTTCGGAATAAGTCAATTTAAACTCCTGCCCGGAAACAGACGCATGCTGTTTTGAGATATGCTGAATCGTAGCTTCTCCACTTGTAATAGATGAGCTCAAATCTCCATAAAGGTACATGAAATCCTTAATAGAAGGATCGACATGCTTATTAAAAACATACGAGTAATCCGCAGTGGATGAATAGTACCCTTTATAATGTCCATTACCTGAAACACCGACGTTTTCAGTGTTTATTACGTTTCCGGACGCATCAAGATATGTAATCTCCCTTTCAACGTGATTCCCTGAATCTACAGCGAAATTATCATATATTCTAAGCAGCCTGTTGTACAGACCACGCATATCAATACTTCCGCCCCAGTCATTGCCTGCGCCGCCTACGAGATATTTGGTCGTAGCCCATCCATTCACG
>CAMOQY010000013.1 GCA_946623295.1 uncultured Lachnospiraceae bacterium
AGTATCGAGCTCGAGGCAAAGACCATGGGCATCATAGGTCTCGGACGTATCGGGCAGGTCACGTCGCGCGTGGCGCAGGCTTTCGGCATGAAGGTCCTGGCTTACGATCAGTATCAGAATCCGGCTCTTGTAAACGAGAACTGCCATTATACGGATCTGGACAGCCTGCTGGCAGGCTCGGACGTGATCGCGCTGCACTGCCCGCTTTTCCCGGAGACTGAGAACATCATAAATAAAGACACCATCGCAAAGATGAAGGACGGTGTGATCCTGATCAACAACAGCCGCGGAGCGCTCGTGGTCGAGGAGGATCTGGCCGATGCGCTTCGCTCCGGCAAGGTGTACGCCGCGGGACTTGACGCGGTGAGAAATGAGCCCATAGCGGCGGATAATCCCCTGCTTTCGGCCCCGAACGTTTACTTTACTCCGCACATCAGCTGGGCGGCGCTGGAGTGCCGCCAGCGGCTCGTAGACTACTCGCTCGACAACCTCAGAGCCTGGCTCGCCGGAGACGAGAAGAATATAGTTAATTGATAGAATGGAAGAGAAATACTGCAAGTTACCTCAAGGCGGTACTCTGAGGCCGCCGGTGCTTAGCGAATTCGAGCGGCAGCGATGAATGAGCTTAGCATCCGCTGCGTGACGAAGGTAGCGAAAGCGTGCCGCCGGAGGTACTTGCAGTATTTCTTGGAAAACAGGAGAAACATATGAAATATTCAGCTGTCAAGGGACTTGAAAAGAAAGTATCCAAGCTCGTCTTCGGCACAGCCACCCCGGCCCTTTTTGCCGCGGTCGCGCCTGGCGCGGGCGAAGCGGAGAAGGCGGCGGCTTTTAAGCTGCTGGATATGGCTTACGACGCAGGGATCAATACGTTTGACTGCGCCGCGCATTACGGCGAGGAGATCCTCGGGATGTGGATGGAGGAGCGCGGTATCAGAGATAACTGCGCGGTCATCACCAAGTGCGCCCATCCCAACAAATGGCGCACGAGGGTGAACGATTTTGACATGCTCTCGGACGCGCATGATTCGCTTGCAAAGCTGCGCACCGGCTGTATAGACATATACATGCTGCACAGGGACGACCGCAGCGTGCCCGCGGGGATCATAGTGGAGACGATGAACCGCCTCCATGACGAGGGAAAAATAAAAGTTTTCGGCGGCTCAAACTGGACTCACCAGAGGATAGAGGAGGCAAACGAATACGCTGACAAGCACGGCCTCGTGCCTTTTACCGTATCCAGTCCGAACTTCGGTCTGGCGGAGCAGGTGGAGGATCCGTGGAGATGCGACGCGCCTCTCGGTGACGGCTGCGTGACCATTTCCGGACCGGAAAATGCGGACGCCCGCAGGTGGTACGCTTCCCGCGACATAGCGGTCTTTGCTTATTCAAGCCTTGCGAGAGGGTTCTTCTCGGGCGCGTTTACAAGCGATCATCCCGACGACGCCAAAAAGATCATGGACGGCCCCGGACTTACCGGGTATTTCTGCGAGAGCAATCTTGAGAGGCTTCGCAGATGCGAGCAGCTCGCCGGAGAAAAGAAAGTCAGCGTGCCGCAGATCGCGCTTGCGTGGATCTTTAACCAGAAGTTTGACGTCTTTGCGCTTTCGAGTCCCGTTACCCGCGAGCAGATCGATCAGAACGTCCGGGCTCTCGATATTGTTTTGACGGAAGATGAGAGAGCGTGGCTGAATCTGGAGTGAAGTATATGAAAAAACTGCCTTGGGAGGGGCCTTTTCCGCCCTTCCGGATCTTCGGAAATCTGTACTTTGTCGGGACCGTTCCCGCATCTACTCACGTGGTGGACACGGGAGAGGGACTGATCCTTTTTGACAGCGGTTTTCAGCAGACGCTGTATCTCGTGATAGACGGGATGCACAGGCTGGGACTGGATCCGATGGATCTGAAATACATTTTCGATACGCACGGACACATCGATCATCTCGGCGCGACGAGGGCGCTGGCAGAGATGACAGGCGCGAAGACGGTGCTCGGCAGGGCAGACCGCGACTATGCGAACGGTACGCTGGATCTGACGTATGCCAGGGAGCTCGGAATGGAGTACAAAGAGACCTTCGAACCTGATATACTGTGGGATGGGGGCGAAAGTCTGACCATAGGCAATACGACGGTGACGTGCATGGCGACGCCGGGACATACGCCCGGAGCGCTTTCGTACTTTTTCCCGGTGACGGACGGGGTAAAGACGTACCGCGCCTGTCTGCACGGCGGCATGGGGATCAATACCATGAGCCGGAAGTATCTGGAAAAATACGGACTGCCCTTCTCGTGCCGTGAGGATTTCAAGGAGGGTATGATGAGGCTGAGCAGGGAACCTGTCGACATCTTCCTCGGAAATCATATGCAGCACAATCACACCCCGGAGAGGTATAAGGAAGTTATGGCCGGAAACGCAGAGGCTTTCGTCCATCCGGGCGAGTCGTCGGAGTACGCGCTCTGGGCCATAAAGAATCTGGAAAATATGGAGCAAGAGGAACAAAACTGTGAGTGAAAACGAGGGCGGCGGCTTTCTCTTCGGAAGGGGAAGCAGATTTGCGGAGTTTGCCACAAAGCTGTCCGAACTCATGTGGCTGAATCTGCTGACTATCGTATGCAGCATCCCGGTGATCACACTGGGTGCTGCTTTTTGCGCCATGCACAGAGTTCTCGTACAGATATACCGGGATGAGGAAAAGGGGATCACAAAGGCGTATTTCAATTCGTTTAAGGAGAATTTCCCTCAGGCGACGAAGATCTGGCTGCTGTACGTCCTTTACTTCGGGGTGCTGCTCGTGGACGATTTTGCTCTGCGCGCGCTTAAGGATCCGACCATACAGTATCTGCGGATACTCGTGCCGCTGCTCTCGATCCTCGGAATACTCAGCCTGCAGTGGTTTTTCGTGATGCAGTCCAGGTATGATCTCGGGATGAAGGATACGATAGTCTACTCCTTTACGCGGATCATAGCTTTTCCTCTGAGAACGATAGTCATGGGTTTTTCGCTCATCGCTCCGCTGATCGTGGCGGCGCTTTTTCCGATCTCGCTGATCGTAATGCTCCTGATCGGTCTGAGCGGTGGCGGTCTGCTGGCGGTCTGCGCGTATAACGGCGCGCTGAAAGTGATGGAGGATGATTCCGGAGCGGAGACCGGCGCCGCGCCTGACGGCGAAGCCGGGGAGAACAAAGAGCAGCGCGGATCAGAAAACGGAGATACGGATGGACATTAATGCTTTACTTAAGAAAATGACGCTGCGCCAGAAGATCGGCCAGCTTACACAGTATAACGCCGCGCTATTTACTGACAGCGAAGCGACGGTGACGGGACCCGCAAAGAAGCTGGGACTGTCGCCCGAGGATCTGAAGACGGTGGGAAGCGTGCTGAATTTCTCCGGGCCGGCCGAGATGAAACGGATCCAGGACGAACATCTTGCGGCCGATCCCTGCGGGATCCCGATGGTCTTTATGATGGACGTGATACATGGCTACCGGACGGTATATCCGATACCGCTTGCAATGGCCTGCTCTTTTGATCCGGAGCTTGCGCGGGAATGCGCGCGTATGGCCGCGAGAGAGGCGTCGGCGTCGGGCGTGCAGGTGGATTTTGCGCCGATGGTCGACTACGTAAAGGACGCCAGATGGGGCCGCGTTATGGAATCCTCGGGCGAGGAGCCTCTGCTTTCCGGAATCATGGGGGCAGCGCAGGTGAGCGGCTATCGCGGAGAGGGCATAGACAGACCCGATTCGATGGCGGCCTGCGTGAAGCATTTCGCCGCGTACGGGATGGCCGAGGCGGGGCGCGACTATAACCAGTCCGACTGCTCGGAGAGGGAACTGCGCGAGCACTGCCTGCCTGCGTACAAGGCCTGTCTGGACGCCGGAGCGAAGCTCGTGATGCCTTCGTTCCAGTCGATGAACGGCGTGCCCTCCACCGTAAATCCGCTCCTGTACCGCGTGCTGCGCGGCGAATGGGGCTATGACGGTGTGGTGATAAGCGATTATAACGCGATCGGGGAACTGAAAAAACACGGCGTGGCGGAGGATGAAAAGCAGGCTGCGGAGCTTGCTTTCAGCCATGAATGCGACGTGGAGATGTGTTCTGCGGCGTATTTCCATTCGCTGGAGGAGCTGCTTGCCGAGGGAAAAGTCACAGAGGAGCAGATCGACCGCGCCGTGCTGCGTGTGCTGAGGCTTAAGGAAGAACTGGGACTTTTTGAGGATCCGTACCACGGAGCCGACGAGGAGAGGGCGCAGAGCCTGTATCTGTGCGGAGAGCATCGCGCTCTCGCGCGCCGCGCGGCAGAGGAAGCTGCCGTGCTGCTCAAAAACGACGGCCTGCTTCCTTTTGATGAAGGTATAAAAAAGATCGCGGTCATAGGACCCTTTGCCGATGAACACGGTATCAACGGTTCGTGGAGCTGCAGGGGCAGGGACGAGGATACGGTCACTGTCAGGCAGGGGCTGAGTAAGCTGCTCGGAGAGGACAGAGTGATATATGCGCCGGGCTGCGAGGCTGCGGGCGGCTGCGAGTGGTTTGATGAGGCCGTGGAAGCCGCCGGGGAGGCTGAGGCAGTGGTACTGTGTCTCGGTGAGCCGCAGGGCTACAGCGGCGAGGGAAATTGCCGCACGGATATAGGTCTGCCGGGGATGCAGAGCGAGCTGGCACGGCGGGTGATCGCGGCCAATCCCAATACCGCTGTGCTGATCTTTTCCGGAAGGCCGCTGGCGATACCGGAGATAGATGAGATCGCTCCGGCGATCATGCAGCTCTGGTTCCCCGGGACCGAGGGAGGAAACGCCGCGGCAGACCTGCTCTTTGGCAGGGCAAACCCGTCGGGCAGGCTCGCGATGAGCTTTCCGCGCAGCGTCGGGCAGTGCCCGGTATATTATGACCGTACGTCTACGGGCAGGCCCCATTTTACGGACAGGGCAGAGCACCGCGGCTACGCGTCGGACTATATAGACTGCGCCGTGCTCCCGCTCTATTCGTTCGGGCACGGGCTGTCGTATTCGGAGTTTGAATATGAGGAGATGACCCTGTCGTCGCATGAGCTGAAAAGCGGCGGCGCCATAGAAGTAAA
This sequence comes from uncultured Lachnospiraceae bacterium, assembly GCA_946623295.1. Taxonomy (GTDB): domain Bacteria; phylum Bacillota; class Clostridia; order Lachnospirales; family Lachnospiraceae; genus UBA3774. Next base: position 5,079 of record CAMOQY010000013.1, read on the forward strand.
CGTGCGCATCAGAAATAACGGCCGTGCAGGCAGTGAGGTCGTACAGCTTTACATGCGCGATATCGCCGCCTCCTGCACGAGGCCCGTGCAGAAGCTCATCGCTTTTGAAAAAGTGCATTTTGAAGCAGGCGGGGAGCGCACCGTCACCTTCCGCGTGACGGAGGAAATGCTCGGCTTCTGGAATTCTGATATGGAATTCGTCACGGAGAAAGGCGATTTTGAACTGATGATCGGATACGCGGATCACTTTGTCCTGAGGGACAGGTTCAGATATGTATAGGTGAACGTGGAAATATGGAAAAGCTTGTGATATCGGTTACGGAAACGGGCGCTGTGCCCGGAAGCGACACTGTGCAGACCGAAGCGCTGCAGAGAGCGCTGGATGAGGTCTGGCGCCGCGGCGGCGGAGTCGTCGAGGTGCCTGCGGGCAGGTATCTTACGGGAGGTCTGCGCCTGAGATCACGCACTACTTTGCATCTGCAGGCGGGAGCGGTCCTTCAGGGCGTGAGAGATCCGGAGAGCTATACCGGTATCGCAGGCGACGTGCTGGAACCTCTGCCGGAAAAGTGTCTGACAGATAAGTGCTGGGAGCCGTTTGTAAAGGGAGTGGAGCGCTGCTACGATTTCATGAGAAAACCCGGCGGACGCTGGGGCGACGCGATCATCCGCGCGGTATCGGCGGAGGATGTGGCGATCACAGGGGAGCCCGGATCGGTGATAGACGGCTCGGACTGCTATGATCCGAAGGGCGAGGAGAGCTACCGCGGTCCTCACGGCATCAGCATGCATCACTGTAAGGGCGTGACGCTGCGCGGTTATACTATACAGAATACCGGAAACTGGGCGCACTGCATATTTGATACGGACGGGATCGAAATGGAAAAGGTGACGGTCCTGGCCGGGCACGACGGCATACACTGCACGAGCTGCAGCCATATCCATATCGCAGACAGCGGGTTTTATACGGGCGATGACTGTATCGCCGGTTTTGCAAATACCGATACTCTGGTGGAGCGCTGCATCTGCAATACCGCCTGCTCCGGGATGAGATTCGGAGGGACGCGGGTCCTCGTCAGGGATTGCAGGTTTTTCGGACCGGCGAGGTACTTTTTCCGCGGGAGCCTGAGCCTGGAAGAAAAGATAAACGGGGCCGAGGCGCACCGGCCGCACCGCACGAACATGCTCTCGGTCTTTACCTACTATGCTGATTATTCCGTGGATATCCCGGAGCGCCCGGGGGAGATCCTGATAAAGAACTGCACGGTGGAAAACGTGGATCGTTTTCTGCATTTCAATTTCTCGGGGAATGAGCGCTGGCAGTCGCACAGGCCGCTTGCGTCCATCGCTTTTGAGGATATCGATGCGGATGGGATCGGTATGCCGCTTACCGCCTACGGCAGCGCGGACGATCCCCTTGAACTTGCTATGCGCCGTGTAAAGGTCAGCTTCCGCGAGGATGTCAGCGGGACGGCTTTTCTGCATACGGCAAATTACAGAAAGATCACGCTTGAGGACGTCACGGTCAGCGGACTTTCGGACGCGCCGCTGATCAAGTCCTGGTCGCGCGGAGGGCAGATCGTCCTGGACCGCGTAGACTGCGGTCTGCCAAAAGAACGGCTCGTGGAGTATACCGACGAACCGTTCAAATGTAAGGCTTTTTGATCGTCTGATAGAGCCGCGCTATACGTTGCTCGTTATTCTTTTTCCCCTTTTATTTCCTTCAGCCCTTCGTCAAAGAAGCTGTGGTCCGGGAACCGGCGCAGATCCTCGAGACGGAAGGCGCACGGCCAGGCGGGCAGCCACTGTGAAGGCCCGAAAGGCTTGACGCCGTAGCGTCCCCAGCGCGTATGGAAGATAGCCTCATCCTGTGCTCCGGCCGGGCGCAGACGCCCGTTGATATACAGAGTTCCGTCCGAGATGCACTGGCACGCCGCACACCAGAAAGCCGCGGCCCTCTCGCGCCACTGGCCGTTTCCTGTCAGCTCGGCCAGCCTGATAAATGACAGCACGTCCCTCAGCGCGTACTGATCGCAGCCCTGATGAGGCGTGGAAACGGACGTGAATCCGAAGGTGTCTATCCCCATGCTTCCGAGCAGCGAATTCGCGGGGTATTTGACGGTGAAATGCACGATCCAGGTGCACAGATACCAGGCTATGCGCTCGGCAGCGTTCACGTATTTTCTTTCGCCGGTCATATCATAGAGAGCGAGAGCGGAGCGGAGCAGAGGGCTGGCGGATTCCTTGTCTATACTGTAGGAATCGAGCGCGCCTGCAGTGGTGAAACCGTCCCTCTCGAGCGCGCCGTAATAGCAGCCGAAGGCTTTCCTGGCGCTTTCGCCGTATTTATCATCGCCTGTCTTTTCGCGGGCCAGCGTCATCGGGAGGATCAGGAAACATCCGATCGTGCCCGGCTTTACGAGAGTGTTGCCGTCATCGTCCCACGATTTGGCGTAGCACCCGTCCTCAGACTGGCGCTCCAACGCAAAATCACATATATCCAGCGCCGCCCGGAGGTATTCGGGCTTTTCGATATCCGCTTTTTTGAGCAGATCATACGCTTCAAAATACATCTCTGCGCCGGTGCCGAGATTGCAGGCGTCATGGCTGAGCAGTATCTGACCGTCAGCTGCTCTGCGGAACTTTTTGCCCGCGCGGTTTTTGAACGATTCGTAAGAGACCTCGCCGACCTCCCAGCGGTCGGGCTCGAAATCCGCAGGAAAAGGCAGATAGCGCCACTCGTCGTAATCCACCTGTGAGGCGATGTGCCCGGCGGGAAGCTTTGCAAAGCGCAGCCACGCGTCCAGTACTTCAATAGCTGTGTCCAGCTTTTCCCGGTCGCCGGTCTGAAGGTAATCGTATATGTATGCGTTAGCCATGGAGCCGTTCTGCCCGACCCAGCCCATTTCGTAGCGGTGCTCGGTCTTTTTATATGAGGTGGTGCCCAGATGCCACTGCGCGCCCTTGGTAAATCCGGCGAAGCCGTTTTTCTCGCGTTCAAAGAGATACCTGCAAAAAGCGATGGAAAGCCGGTATATCTCGTCTGAGCTCATAGGGGCCTTGAGCGGATGACCGTAGTGTCTCCACGCAAAGTCCAGCAGGGCGTCATAACGGAAGCGCCGCTCATCCGCGGGCCAGATCGCCACGATCGCTTCAAAATCACACGCGGGCTCCATCGTACCGGTAAAAGGCTCGCCCCAGAAATGACGCTGCAGCGTGCGCGGGCGTTCCTCCTCGGGGAATATCACGGTGTGCAGCTCGCCGTCTTCCACTCTGCAGAGAGAGCAGGCGGAGTTGGAATTGGCCTCGGCCATCAGCGCGGCGCTGATACGGGCATTCTCGCTGTAAGTACAGGACGGGATGGTAGTACGGTGCCACGCCCAGCTCCAGGGCGTTCCGTCCTCGTCGCGGTCCCCGACGTACTCCGGGAAATTTCCCCAGCCGTTGCCGTTGTAGCTGATGCCGGGCACCATGGTAAAATCCGCGCTTTCCGTCACAAGCATTTCCATCCGCATGTGGTCCGTGGGCGCGGCGGTGTGCCTGCGCCACCGCCATACGTTATTTTCTATCTCTTCAACGCTGTCGGAGGTACCGTCCGCGGCTTTCAGCAGCACGAGCAGCTTTCCGTCCTCATAGGCGCAAAGTCCGGTATTTTCTTTTTTCCATTCGATCATCGCGAGGATTTCCTTTCACTTTCGGCCTGTGGACCTTACGGATATATTTTATCACGGATACCGGCGCGGAAGACCATGCAGAATCCGAACTCAATGGTGCAAAATCCGCTCGTCTTACCGCTGCCCCTTTCTGAATCTGCCGGGAGTGGTGCCTGTTTCACGGTTAAAGACCGTGATGAAATAATTATAGTCAGAAAAGCCGCAGGCCGATGCGATCTGGGCGATGCTTTGCTCGGGGTTTTCCCTGAGGAGCCTTTTTGCCTGCTCGATACGCATCGCGCGTATCTGATCGGCGATACCTCTGCCGTAGAGGCCGGCAGAGATCTTGTAGAGCTGCGAGCGTCCTATCCCCAGCTCGCTGCAGATGGAATCGGCGGTCAGGTGCCCCGAGAGGTTAGTCTCTATATAATTTGTGAGTCTTGCCGCCAGGGCTTCGCTTCGGATATCCGCAAGCTTTTCCAGAATGACGTAATATGATACTGCCTGCAGGATCCGCATTGCAGAGTTTACGTAGGCGCGCGTCATCAGCGGGCGTTCGAGGCAGGCTGCGTGCAGCTTCTCCGGCGGTACGGGAAGATCGCGGCAGCTGGAGATCACAGCCTCTGCACCAGTCTCGCTGTCGGAATATTCCATCACGTGGCCAAAGAGCAGATAACCGATAAGCACGTTCCTGGAAAAAAGCGGCAGCACCGCCTCGGTAAGCCCGGCGTGACAGCGGTAGAGACGGAGCGATTTATGCCTTGCGGCGCTTTCGCAGGCCTTTCTGTCGCAGTCGGAGCAGGCCGCGCGGCCCTCGCTGCACGAGCGTATCAGGGCGCATACGGGCGGGCGTTTTTCGGGATACGAGACAAGCTCGTTTCTCTCGCTGTCAAAGACAGTGATCCTTATTTTTGTTATTTCGTAGAAATCCTTCAGCAGCCCGGAAAGCTTTTCCAGATCAAATACGGATACCATGCGATCACCTCCGTTTTATCATTGAAATTGTAGCACGTTCGCGGACAAAATCAAAGTAAATAATACGTTTTTCCATATAAAAGCAGGGACTTTATTCATATAATTGATTATGTCCGGGACCGCCCCGCGGTCCGGCGATCGTGATCGTTTATTTTTTAAGGCTGTGAGGCGCGGAGCCTTACGTATAGCTTGGAGGAGTGAAAAATGGCTAAAAAAATGACTTTTGCACTGGCTTTCTGTAACCGCGGCTTCATGCCCGGCGAGCTGATCTACGGCGCCCGGGATGACATGAAAGAAGCGCTGGAGCGGGCCGGATACGGCTATATCATGATGGACGCGGAACTGACGCGCTACGGCGGGATCGAGACGCGCGATGAAGGCCTGCTCTATGCGAAGTGGCTCAAAGCTCACGAAGGCGAGTATGACGGCGTGATCTTTTCGATGCCCATCTTTGCGGACGAGAACGGCGCGATCATGGCTCTTCAGGATGCCGGAGTCCCCATACTTATGCAGGCCTATCCCGATGAGATCGGCAAGATGGATTTTGCTCACAGGCGCGACGCGTACTGCGGCAAGTTCTCGGTGACCGACGTATTTACGCAGTACGGGGTGCCGTTTACGGTCATGAAGCCCCACGTCGTCCATCCACTGAGCGATGCTTTCCAGGAAAACTTAAGAGATTTTGCGGCGATCTGCCGCGTAGTGAACGGAATGAAACGCTTCAACCTCGGATGCATAGGCGCCAGGACGACCGCGTTCAAGACGGTGAGATTTGATGAGCTTGCCCTCCAGAAATACGGGATCAACGTAGAGAGCTTCGACCTCTCGGAGGTGTTTGACAAGATCGCCGCGAAGGCAGACGACGATCCCGCCGTGACGGCAAAGATCGAGAGACTTAAGGCCTATACGGATTTCTCCGGCGTGCCCGAGATGAATATGAAGAATCTTGGCAAGCTGGCGGTTGTGATAGACGAGTACATCGAGGAGTACCACCTGGACGCGCTGGCGCTGCGCTGCTGGAACGAGATGGAGAGCCATCTGCGCATCTGCCCCTGCGTGCTGCTCAGCGAGCTGAATGACCGCGGTATCGTGGCTTCCTGCGAGATAGACATGTGTTCGGCGGTAACGATGCGCGCCATGAGCCTGGCCACGGAGAAAGCTTCGGCTGTGCTCGACTGGAACAACAATTACGGCGACGATCCGGACAAGGTGATCCTGTTCCACTGCGGCCCCGTGGCGCAGAGCCTTATGACCTGCAAGGGCACCGTTACAAATCACAAGATGTTCGATAAGACCGATCCCGGCTCGGGCTGGGGCTGCAACGAGGGGCGCATCAAGCCGATGGACATCACCCTTTCAAACTGCCAGACAAAGGACGGAAAGATAGTGATCTACGCTTCCGAGGCAAGATTTACCGACGATCCGATCGAGGACGGATTCTTCGGCTGCGGCGGCGTCGCTGAGATCCCCGGCCTGCAGGACAAGCTGATAAAGCTTGCCCGCGGCGGCTTCAAGCACCATACTTCCGTGACCGAGGGTCATGTAAAGGACATTCTGAAAGAAGCCTTTACCACGTACCTGCATTATGACTGGGTGGAGATAGACTGATGAAGATCGGCGGACTTGACATAGGTACTACCGGCTGCAAGCTCACGCTCTTTGACGAGACGGGCAGGCAGCTTTGCAGGGCGTACCGCGATTATCCGGTGAAGCGTTCTCTCGGCGGCCATGAGATAGATGCCGCCGCGCTGACAGACGCGGCGCTTGAGGTGATCCGCGAGGTTGCGGCGGCGCATCCCGACATAGACGGGATAGGCGTCACGAGCTTCGGAGAGAGCTTTGTGCTGACCGACGGTCAGGGAAGACCGCTGCATCCTGCCATGCTCTATACGGATCCGCGCGGCGCAAAGGAGTGCAGGAAGCTCTCGGATGCGCTGGGAGAGGAAAAGATCTGCCGCATCACGGGTCTGCGCCCTCACGAGATGTACAGCATTTCAAAGCTTGCGTGGATCAGGGAAAACCACCCGGAGATCTACCGCGCGGCAGCCCATGCTTTTCTGATAGAAGATCTGGTCGTGTTTACGCTGACCGGAAACGCTCAGATCGACTATTCACTGGCATCCAGGACAATGGCTTTTGACGTAAATAAACTGGAATGGAGTGGGGAGATCTTTGATGCTGCCGGTGTGGATGCGTCGCTTATGAGCGCGGCCGTGCCTTCGGGCACGTCGGCCGGGCATATCAGGGGAGATCTTGCGCGGCAGCTGGGCATCTCGCGGGACTGCAGGATAGTTTCCGTAAGCCACGACCAGATATCCGCCGCCGTCGGGGCGGGAGCCTTTGAGGCGGGGGTCGCGGTCGACGGTGCGGGGACGGTGGAGTGCCTGACGCCCATCTACGACCGCATGCCGGATCCCGCGGTCATGGCCGACGGGTATTTTTCCATAGTTCCGTACGTTGTTCCGGGAAAATACGCTGCCTACGCTTTTTCCTATACAGGAGGCGCGCTTCTGCAGTGGTGCGTGGAAAAACTGGCCGCGGCGGAAAAGGCCAAAGCATCCGCGGAGGGCATTTCCGTAAATGAATACCTGGAACGTGCGTATAAGTCCAAGACTCCGAGCGGGCTGCTCGTGCTTCCGCATTTTGCCGGGGCGGCGACCCCGTACATGGATACCGGTTCAAAGGGCGCCATAGTGGGCCTCGATATGGAGACCGATCTTCCCGCGCTCTATCGCGGGTGTATGGAGGGCGTGGCCTATGAGATGCGATTGAATTACGAGGCCCTGAAAAAGACCGGCGCGGTATTCGAGAGAATAAACGCTACGGGCGGCGGAGCCAGATCCGCAGTCTGGATGCAGATGAAGGCCGATATACTCGGACTGCCTGTTACCGCGCTTGCGGTATCTGATGCAGGCACTGTGGGCAGCGCCATGATGACGGGAGTCGCGGCGGGCGCCTTTGCCGACCTTAAGAGCGCGGCGGCGGTAATGATCCGCGAGGAAAAGACCTACGTGCCGGATCCCGCGATGACAGAGAGCTATGATGCAGTATATCAGAGATACAAAGGGCTGTACGCGGCGGTAAGACCGCTGGTCTGATGCCGTGACGGTCCCGTTGCCATAAGCAAAAACGGAGGAGAAAAATGCTTGTTGATCTAAAGGAACTTTGTGCCGCAGCCGAAAAACGCGGCATTTCCGTAGGTGGTTTTAATGCCGTGGACATCCACTCCCTGAGAGCCGTGATCGGCGCTGCTGAGGAGATGGATGCGCCTGTCGCAATAATGTTTGCGCAGCTCCACGAGAAATTTACACATATAGAGGACGTGGCGCAGCTCATGCTTCGCTATGCGCAGGAGGCTTCTGTCCCCGTGTGCGTACAGCTTGATCACGGCGAGGATATCGGCTACGTCAAAAAAGCTCTGGATCTGGGCTTTACTGCGGTCATGATAGACGGATCTGCGCTGCCCTACGAGGAGAACGCGGCTCTTACCGCAAAGGTCGTAGAGCTTGCGCGCAGCTACGGCGCAAGCGTGGAGGGAGAGCTGGGCTCTCTCGGAAAGCGCGAGTACGGCGACGGCGCCTCGGTCGGGGATAATACAAAGACGTACACGGATCCGCAGCTGGCTGCGCAGTTTGTCCGGGACACCGGCATCGACGCGCTCGCCTGCTCCTTTGGGACTACTCACGGTTTCTACGTGGAAAAGCCAAAGCTGAATCTCGATATAGTAAGACAGATCCGTGAACTGGTGGGAAATATCCCCATAGTCATGCACGGAGGCAGCGGAGTTTCCGAAGCGGACCTGCACCGTTCCATCGACGCCGGAGTGCGCAAGATCAATTACTTCACGTATATGGACAGAGCCGGCGCGGCCGCGATCCGCGACGCTCTGGCCGCGTGGACGGAAGGAGAGCCTCTGCTGACCAAGCTGATGGTCAGCGCCGAGGAAGCCATGCGCGCAGACGTCAGGAGAGCCATAAAGGTTTTCCTGGGGCGCTGAAGCTTAGCTGTCCTTAGAGCTCCGGCCGGCGGCACGGTTTTCGCAGGTTGACTTTGCAGGTATAATCATTATACTAAAGAAAAAACGGAGGTACCCGCCATGCTTGATCAGGTAAAGAAGGGCTATATAGGAAACGCCAGACAACTTTTCGGAGTCCGCCGGGTGATCGCTGACGAGGGAAGAGCGTCGGGAACTCATATTATCGAAGTAAACACCGCCGGAGGGCTTTGCCTGGACGTACTGCCGGACGCAGGGCTCGATCTCGGCCAGGCGAGGTTTTGCGGGGTCAATATGTCGTGGATGTCAAAAAACGGATACGACAGTCCTGCCGCGATCTCATCGCACGAGACCGAGTTCGTCAATACCTTCCCCGGCGGTCTGCTCTATACCTGCGGCCTGCGCAGCGCCGGCCCTGCCAACCGCGACGGAGATGAATGGCATCCGCTTCACGGCAGATATCACTCTCTGCAGGCTGAGGAGGTTTGCGCGGAAACCGCAGGCGACGTGATGGTGATCCGCGGGAGGGTGCGCGAGAGCGCTCTCTTCGGACATTGTCTGGAGCTTCGCAGGAAGATCACGATCCCCTGCTTTGGAGCGTCCGTCACGATAGAGGACGAGCTGACAAACCTGTCGCCGCGCCCCGAGGAATACATGCAGATATATCACTGCAATTTCGGTTATCCGATGCTCTCGGAAAAGGCGTATCTCGAGCTCCCGCAGGAGCGCGAGACGATCCCCAGGACCGAGTGGGCGCGCGGGGGCCTTGCAAAGGCGCTTACGTTCGAGCAGCCCGTGGACGGCGAGGAGGAGAGAGTATTTTTCCACAAAATGAAGAGCGATTTTAGCGCAAAGCTGATCAATCCTTCTCTCGGAATGAGCATGAAGATGACCTGGAGCGGCGATACGCTGCCGATCCTTTCCCAATGGCGCAGCATGGCCTCCGGCGATTACGTACTGGGACTGGAGCCGACAAACAGCTATATAATGGGACGCAGCAGCGAGCGTAAAAACGGTACGCTGCCGGTGCTCGGCGCATTCGAGACCATAAAGAACACGGTAAAAATAGAATTTCTTGCCGAGTAAACGGCCCTATATAATAGGAAGAAACTCAAAACCGAAAAAAAGTCAGAAATTCCTAAAAAAACTTGTTGACAACATCTACCCAAAAGTGTTATATTAATCGTCGCCGCTCCGCTGGGGCGGCACTACGTACCTTGACAAATGAACAACATATCCAACCCTGAAAAATTTCAAAAATTTTCAGAAAAAAGAACGAAACCTAAACAAAGGTAAATTAGGGGATAAATGAGGCAGCTCATTTTGAACCGGACGAATTTCAACATGAGAGTTCGATCCTGGCTCAGGATGAACGCTGGCGGCGTGCTTAACACATGCAAGTCGAACGGAGATGTTTCGCTGGGGCGGCTTCGGCCAAACCATGAGGCATCTTAGTGGCGGACGGGTGAGTAACGCGTGGGTAACCTGCCTATCACAGGGGGACAACAGTTGGAAACGACTGCTAATACCGCATAAGCGCACGGCACCGCATGGTGCAGTGTGAAAAGATTCATCGGTGATAGATGGACCCGCGTCTGATTAGCCAGTTGGTGAGGTAACGGCCCACCAAAGCGACGATCAGTAGCCGA
>CAMOQY010000014.1 GCA_946623295.1 uncultured Lachnospiraceae bacterium
TAAATTACCATAAAAACGGCAGTCTTATATACAAACCCGCCTGATCAGCGCTTCTGAAGCAGTTTTTCCGTAGCTGCGGCCAGCGGATCTTCCAGGGCTTCGCCCAAGCACAGGCCGAGCTGCTGGAGATGTTTGACGAACTACGGTCACAAACGGTTACACAAACTTGTTGACACTACCATTAATTATATGATTTATTTGTTTAAGACAGTAAAAACTATTCTTTTTTATTAAAAAATTTTACAAACAAAGCCCCGAAAACCGCATAAACAAGCGGTTTTTTGCGTCTTCATTTATGCAAAAAATATTGACATCAGCACGCTAAAGTGCTAAAATCCGTTTCATATTTTTAAGACTGTCGGACAACTCCGGCTAAAAGGGAGGTTCATTTATGAAAAACGTTAAGAAAATTGTTGCTATGGCAATGGCAGCAGCACTCTGCGTAGTTTCCCTTACGGCATGCGGCGGCAGCAGCGATGCTTCCGCTACCTTCGTGATCGGCGGATCAGGCCCTCTGACCGGCCCTGCCGCTGTTTACGGAATTGCCGTTAAGAACGGCGCTCAGATCGCTGTAGATGAGATCAACGCCGCGGGCGGAGTGAACGGTATGACTCTGGAGCTCAACTTCCAGGATGATGAGCATGACGCCGAGAAGGCAGTCAATGCCTACAATACCGTCAAGGATGCCGGAGCCAAGGTTTTCCTGGGCACCGTTACTTCCACACCTTGCGAGGCAGTTGTAGAGAAGACAAAGGTCGACAATATGTTCCAGCTGACTCCTTCGGGATCATCCGTAAAGGCTGTTCAGTATGAGAATGCTTTCCGTATCTGCTTCTCCGATCCCGGACAGGGCACCGCTGCAGCTCAGTACATCGGCCAGGATCTCGGCCTCAAGAAGGTCGCCATCATCTGGGACAACTCCGATGTCTACTCCAACGGTATCTACGAGAAGTTCAAGGCTGAGGCTGCCAACGCCGGTCTTGAGATCGTTTCCGAGCAGTCCTTCCAGGGCGCTGACAACAAGGACTTCAACACTCAGCTTATCGCTGTAAACGAAGCCGCTCCCGATATCGTTTTCCTGCCTATCTACTATCAGGCAGCCGCTCTTATCCTGCAGCAGGCCAATCAGGCCGGCTTTGACCTCAAGTTCTTTGGCTGCGACGGCCTTGACGGCATTATCGGCCAGCTCGAGGGAGATGCCGCTCTGGCCGAGGGAGTTATGCTTCTTACTCCTTTCGTCGCCGACGATCCCGATGAGAAGGTACAGTCCTTTGTAAAGACCTATCAGGAGAAATACAATGAGGTTCCCAACCAGTTCGCAGCTGACGCCTATGACGGCGTATATGTTATCAAGGCTGCGCTGGAGGATGCCGGAGTTAAGGATGCCAGCGTAGCCGTCTCGGAGCTTTGTGATCTGCTTAAGGCCTCCATGGTCAAGATCACCGTAGAGGGTGTTACCGGTACCATGACCTGGACCGCTGACGGCGAGTGCGCCAAGACCCCTATGGGCATGGTCATCAAGGATGGCAACTACACCGCTATAGCAGACTGATACAAAGTCGATTCAGAGCTCCGGCGCAAAGTCCGCCGGAGCTTTTTCATATCTTAAATCCGGTTTTGCCTTTTTCATAAAAAAACGGCTGTATCTCATAAAAAAATTGATTTTTGTGTAGCGTTTAGTGTATTATTAAGAGTACATTTAATGAAGGAGAGAGGATAGATGTTTATTTCCTACTTGCTTAGCGGCATAAGCCTCGGTGCCATCTATGCGCTGATAGCGCTGGGTTACACCATGGTCTACGGCATAGCTAAGATGCTGAACTTCGCTCACGGCGACGTCATCATGGTAGGTGGTTATATAGCGTTTACCATAAGCGTCACTCTGGGAGCGGACGGATGGATCGCGCTTCTGGGCAGCATTATCTTCTGTACGCTGCTCGGCATCACTATCGAGCGTGTAGCTTATAAACCTCTGCGCGGAGCCTCAAAGCTCTCGGTGCTGATTACCGCAATCGGCGTCAGCTACCTTCTGCAGAACGTAGCCCTGCTGATCTTCGGATCTGCTTCGCGTAATTTCCAGGCGCTTATAGTTGTTCCGTCCGTAGAGATCGGTTCAGTCACGATCCCCGGAAATACGATCCTGACCATAGGAGTATCCGTGGTCATTATGATAGTGCTTACCCTCTTTATAAATAAATCATCCGCGGGAAGCGCTATGCTGGCCGTCTCGGAGGACAAGGGCGCGGCCCAGCTCATGGGCGTAAACGTAAACAAGACGATCAGCCTGACCTTTGCCATAGGCTCGGGACTTGCTGCCGTGGCCGGTATACTTATGTGCACGCAGTACCCCAATATCGGACCTTATACCGGGCAGATGCCGGGTATTAAGGCCTTTATCGCGGCTGTTTTCGGCGGTATAGGCTCCATACCGGGAGCCATGCTCGGCGGAATTGCGATCGGCGTCATCGAAAACCTGAGCAAGGCCTATATTTCCACTCAGCTCTCCGACGCCATTACCTTTGCCATACTTATTATCATGCTTCTGGTCAAGCCTACCGGTATCTTGGGCAAGAAGCTCAATGAAAAGGTCTGAAAGGAGGTGCCCGTATGTCTGAAAGAAAGAATTCCGAAAGAGCAAAAGGCTTCTCCCTTCTTAAGATCGTGCCGTCAAAGAGCCGCGGAAAGCTCGTTACCGTGCTCATACCGGTCGTATTTTTCGCTGTGTGTGCCCTCCTGGTCAATCTCGGAGTGCTTCGCAGCCACTTTGCGGGACTCCTTGTACCGCTCTGCTACTATATCATCATGGCCGTCTCTCTTAATTTCACCGTAGGTATTCTGGGTGAACTCAGTCTCGGCCACGCGGGCTTTATGTGCATCGGCGCGTATGTAGGCGGGCTTTTTACTCTGCTTACCCAGGACTCGATCACCTCAGCCTGGATCCGCTTCCCCATCGCCATACTGCTCGGCGGTCTTATCGCGGCTCTCGCGGGCTTCCTTATCGGTGTGCCGATCCTCAGGCTGCGCGGGGACTATCTGGCTATAGTTACGCTGGCTTTTGGAGAGATCGTCAGAAATCTTGTCCAGAATATCTATCTCTCAAGGGACAAGGCAGGCCTGCATTTTTCCTTTACAAATGCCATTGAGCCCGAGAGGCTGGATCCTGCGACGAATGTCGATATCATGAAAGGACCGATGGCTCTCAACGGCATTTCGCCTGACGCCACGCTGCTGATCTCAGTGATACTGGTGGTGATCACGATCATCGTCATCCTCAATATGGTGGATTCCAGAGCAGGACGCGCGATCATGTCCATCCGCGACAACCGTATCGCGGCTGAGTCCACAGGTATCAATATCACCAAGTACAAGCTTATAGTATTCTCGCTTTCCGCGTTTTTCGCCGGTATCGCAGGAGTGCTCTTTGCTCATTATTCGACGGTATCGCCGCCCAAGTTCGACTATAACATGTCCATACTGATACTGGTCTTTGTAGTGCTCGGCGGCGTCGGCAATATACGCGGCTCCATCATAGCTACTGCGATCCTTTATATACTTCCGGAGGTGCTGCGCGGCTTCCAGTCCTACCGTATGCTGATCTACGCCATCGTTCTGATCGTCATGATGCTGCTCAACAACAACGAGCGCTTCAACGCCTGGAAAAAGAACACTACAGAGCGCTTTACCGCCTGGAGGAAAGGGCTGTTCAGGAAAAAGTCCGGAAAGGAGGCGGAGTAAATGTCATTCGTTGAGATCAATAATATCGGTATCAGCTTCGGAGGACTTCACGCCGTCGAGGACTTTTATCTGAGACAGGAAAAGGGCGAGCTCTATGGACTGATAGGACCCAACGGCGCCGGCAAGACCACCGTCTTCAACCTGCTCACGGGTGTGTACAAGCCCGATAAGGGGACTTTTTTCCTTGACGGACAGAACATGACCGGCAAGTCCACGGTCGAGCTCAACAAGCTCGGCATCGCCAGGACCTTCCAGAATATCCGCCTTTTCGGCAATATGACCGTCCTCGACAACGTCAAGATCGGTCTTCACAATCAGTACAGGTATTCCGCTCTCACAGGTGTGCTTCGCCTGCCAAAGTACCGTTCCGTCGAGCGGGCCATGAACGAAAAGGCCATGGAGCTGCTGGATGTGCTTGAACTGGGAGAGGAGAGGGATCATCTCGCTTCAAATCTCCCCTACGGCAAGCAGAGACGTCTGGAGATCGCCAGAGCCATGGCGACCAATCCCAAGTATCTGCTGCTCGACGAGCCTGCGGCCGGTATGAACCCCAACGAGACCGCGGAGCTTATGCAGATGATACGTTTCGTAAGAGACCATTTCGATATGACGATCCTGCTGATCGAGCACGATATGAAGCTGGTAGCGGGTATCTGCGAAAAGGTCTCCGTGCTGGATTTCGGACAGCTTCTCTGTCAGGGAGAGACGTCGGCCGTTCTGAAGGACCCCGAGGTCATCAAGGCATATCTCGGAGAATAAGGAGGACGCTATGGCATTACTCGAAGTAAAAGATCTGGAAGTGTCCTACGGCGTCATCAAGGCCATCAAGGGCATCTCCTTTACGGTCAACAAGGGCGAGATCATAGCCCTTATCGGTGCGAACGGCGCGGGAAAGACGACCACGCTCCACGCGATATCAGGACTGATCCCCATTGCCGGGGGCAGTATAGAATTTGACGGTAAGGATCTGGCAAAGGTCCCCGCCCACGAGCGTGTCATGCACGGCATGGCTCAGGTTCCCGAGGGAAGGCGTATTTTCTCGCAGCTCTCCGTATGGAAGAATCTGATGCTCGGAGCGTATACCAGAAAGGACAAGGACGGCATCGAAAAGGATCTCGAAGAGGTCTTTCACCGCTTCCCCAGGCTCAAGGAGCGCCGCAGCCAGATTGCCGGAACGCTCTCCGGAGGCGAGCAGCAGATGCTGGCCATGGGGCGCGCTCTGATGTCAAAGCCTGCCATAATGCTCATGGACGAACCGTCAATGGGACTTTCCCCTCTTTTAGTTACTGAAATTTTTGATATAATAAAGTCGATAAATGAAAGTGGTACCACAGTACTTCTTGTTGAGCAGAATGCCAGAAAGGCGCTTGCGATCGCAAACAGAGCTTATGTACTGGAGACCGGCAGGATCATCCTCTCGGGCGACGCAGACAAGCTGATGAATGACGATTCGGTCCGCAAGGCCTATCTGGGAGAATCTTAAGGAGGTAATCATGGGACGGGTTATTATCACTATTGCGAGGGGTTACGGAAGCGGCGGAAAGACGATCGGAAAGATGCTCTCCAGAGAACTGGGTATATCCTATTATGATAGGAATTTGCTTAGAGAAGCCAGCGAGGACAGCGGCATCGCCGAGAATCTTTTCGGACTTAACGATGAAAAGGTCAAGGTACGTCTTTTCAAAAAGAAACCCGAGGTGAGTGATGAGCCGCTCGGACCCGAAAATGACAGGTTTGTCTCCGACGATAATCTGTTCAATATCCAGGCGAAAAAGATCCGTGAGATCGCCGAGCGCGAGGACTGCGTGATCGTGGGAAGGTGCGGCGACTATGTGCTGCGCGGCCGCGACGACGTGATAAGAGTCTTTATCTACGCCCCGCGCAAGGCCTGCATCAAGGTCCTGATGGATATGTACGGCGTCTCGCCAAAGGAGGCGGAGAGATCCATCGAGGAGACGGACCGCGAGAGAAGTACCTATTATAAGCACTACACCGGACGCGAGTGGGACGACGCCACAAATTACGATCTGTGTCTGAATTCGGCTCAGCTTGGTTTCGAGAAGTGCGTACAGATGATCAAGGAGTACATCCGTATCAAGAATCAGTAGTGAAAGACAAAAGCCTTCCCCTTGAGGGGAAGGTGTCATGCGAAGCATGACGGATGAGGTGCTGACAGGTGTCATGCGAAGCATGACGGATGAGGTGTTAATTTGGAAAAAGAACATTTTGAAGAGACAATGGAGCGCCTTGCGGAGCTGGGCAAGAAAAAAGACAACGTTCTCGATATAAAGGAGATCAACGACTTTTTCAAGGACGAACCCCTCTCCGAGGAGCAGATGGAGGCGATCTACGCCTATCTTGACAGCAAGGATATCGACGTGCTCAGAGAGATACCTGACGATCTGTCCATCGATGTCGACTTCCCCATGGACGACGATGATTTCCCGGAGGACGACTCAAAGATCGAGGAGATCGAGGATCTCAACTCTATCGACCTGCTGGACGGAGTAGGCACAGAGGATCCGGTGCGGATGTATCTCAAGGAGATCGGCACCGTTCCGCTGCTCACCGCAGAAGAAGAGATAGAGCTTGCGAAGCGCAAGGCGGACGGAGATGAGGAGGCAAAGCAAAAGCTCATCGAGGCCAACCTGCGTCTCGTGGTCAGTATTGCAAAGCGCTACACCGGCAGGGGAATGAGCTTTCTGGATCTTGTCCAGGAGGGCAATCTCGGCCTGATCAAGGGCGTCGAGAAGTTTGACTATACAAAGGGCTATAAGCTGAGCACCTACGCGACCTGGTGGATCCGCCAGTCCGTTACCCGCGCTCTTGCAGACCAGGCCAGGACGATCCGCGTCCCCGTCCACATGGTCGAGACGATCAATAAGATGTCCAAGATGCAGCGCAAGCTGACGCTCGAGCTTGGGTACGAGCCGTCGGTGCCGGAGCTTGCAAAGGCTCTTGATATGAGCGAGGAGAAGGTCATGGAGATCATGCAGATCGCCCGTGAGCCTGCATCCCTGGAGACGCCTATCGGTGAAGAGGACGACTCCAACCTCGGCGATTTCGTCGCTGACAGCAATACGGTCACTCCCGAAGCCAATATCGAAAAGGTCATGCTTCGCGAGAATATCGATTTCCTGCTCAATGATCTGAAGGACCGTGAGAAACAGGTCCTTATCCTCCGCTTCGGCCTCGAGGATGGGCATCCGCGTACGCTCGAGGAGGTCGGCAGAGAGTTCAACGTTACACGTGAGCGTATCCGCCAGATAGAGGCAAAGGCCCTCAGAAAGCTCCGGATCCCCGTGAGAGCGAGACAGATCAAAGATTTCATGCAGTAAGGTGCAAGATGATCTATTCCAAAAGGGAAATAAGAAAAGAACTTAAAAAAACGGAGTCACGCAGGGAAAAGGGCGCGGTGAGGATTCTTCTTATCGCACTCAAGGGCCTTGCTGTGGCTCTTGTTTTTGCTGTAGTCGCGGGTACGGCTCTCGTGCTCGGATCGGTAAGAGGCGTTATAGACAGCTCTCCAAAGCTGACTGAGGACGATATAGCGCCGAAGGGCCTTGAGTCCACTATCTACGATTCCTCGGGCAATGTGATACAGACGCTGGTCGGCAGCGGCGCCAACCGTACGCTGGTCAGCTTTTCCGACTTGCCCGCGGATCTTGTAAATGCTTTTACCGCCATTGAGGACGAGCGATTCTGGAATCATGAAGGGATCGATCTCAAGGGTATCCTGCGCGCTGCTATAGTAGGCGTTTCCGGAGGCTTTAATTTTACCGAGGGCGCAAGTACGCTGACTCAGCAGCTTATAAAAAACAATGTCTTTGCCGGCGGCGCCGAAAAGACTACAGGTGCGCGCTTTGTGCGCAAGATCCAGGAGCAGTCGCTGGCGCTTCAGATAGAGCTGGACGTCAAGAAAAAAGATATCTTTACCTATTACGTCAATACGATCAATCTCGGCGCAAACTGTCTGGGCGTGGAAAAGGCCGCAGAGCGTTACTTTGACAAGACCGTAAGCGAGCTGAGTCTTTCGGAGTGCGCGGTCATTGCTGCCATCACGCAGAATCCCTACGCGTATAATCCGATACGTTTTCCGGAAAAGAACCAGACCAGACGCGACCGCGTGCTTTCCAAGATGGAGGCTCAGGGATACATCAGCGCACAGCAGCGTCAGGAAGCCATGGCCGACAACGTGTATGAGCGGATCGCTGAGGTGAATTACCGCTATCAGCAGAACGACGCGGTCTATTCATACTTTGTGGACAGGCTCATCAGCCAGCTGACAAAGGATTTCCAGGCCGCTGGCTACAGCGAGTCACAGACAAGGGAGATGCTTTACTCGGGCGGCCTCCACATCTACTCCACCCAGGACATGGCTGTCCAGAGTGTGGTGGACGAGGAGATCGCAAACGAAGCAAACTATGAGGGAGTGGATCAGAAGTATTCCTTTACGTACTCCCTTCGCGTCGTTCATGAGGACGGAACCTACAACGACTACAACGCAAACGATGTCCGCAAGTATCTCGGCCGGACCTATCTCGATTTTGACACAAAAGATGAGATCAGCAGCGTCGTTGCCGGATTCAAGGGAGATATAGTCAAATCAGGCGATAAGATCACTATCGATAATCTCGATATCTCGCTCCAGCCTCAGATGTCCGTCTCTGTTATAGAGCAGTCGACGGGATACGTCAGGGCGCTTGCGGGAGGCCGCGGCGAAAAGACGTCGAGTCTGTCGCTCAACCGCGCCACAGGCACGTTCCGCCAGCCCGGATCTACCTTCAAGATCCTCGCCTCGTTTGCTCCGGCGCTGGAGTACGGCGGAGCCACGCTCGCTACGACGTTTTACGACGAGCCTTATTCCGTGGGCAGCGGAAACGAGTACTGGTCTCCCAAAAACTGGTACAGCTCGAGCAAATTTGCGGGATGGGCCAATATTCACCAGGGCATCATCTATTCCATGAATATCGTGGCAGTCAAGTGCCTTGTGGAAAAGGTCGGCGTGGGCCTGGCTTATGATATGGTAGAGAGCTTCGGCATCAATACGCTGATCCCTCGCACAGCCGAAAATAAAGTCACGGGAAAGAACGACTATTATCCGACCCTTGCTCTTGGCGGCATCACCCAGGGCGTGACCAATCTGCAGCTTACGGCTGCCTACGCAGCCATAGCAAACGGCGGCCTCTACGTGGAGCCTGTGCTCTATACGAAGGTCATCGACGACAGGGGAAACGTCCTTCTGGACCGCACGCAGAGTCAGGACAAACACACCGTTATCTCCGAGCAGACCGCATTTCTGCTTACGAGCGCCATGTCGGACTCGATGAAAAACAGCCGTCTCAACGACCTGTTTTCATCCAGTTCTCCGGCTGCCGCGCTGGAGAGCATGCCCGCCGCCGGAAAATCGGGAACAACAAACAGCTACAACGACCTCTGGTTTGTGGGATATACTCCCTACTATACCGCGGGTATCTGGAGCGGATTTGACGACAACGCCAAATTCTCCAGCGATGACGACCGGGATTTCCACAAGGTCATCTGGAAGCATATTATGGACAGGATCAACGCAAATCTTCCGGTGGTGGATTTTGAGCTGCCTCCGGGCATTATCCAGGCGGAGATATGCAATAAATCCGGCAAGCTCGCGACAGACGCCTGCAAACACGACCTGCGCAGCAGCATAATCAGCACGGAGTATTTCATAGAGGGCACCCAGCCCGTCGAATACTGTACGATGCACCACGAGCTGGATATCTGTGAGGTTTCAAACCTTCTGGCAACTCCCGACTGCCAGACCGTAAAAAAGGTGGTGTATCTGGAGATACCCGAAGGCTCGAACAACTGGACCAACGATTCTCCGCTGAGCTTTGCGCTGGCGCCGAAGGAGACGGATATATGCACGATGTGCACTCCCGCGGCGACCCCGGAGGATCCTGCCACACCGGACGATGGCGAGCAGGGCAGCCAGCCTGCTCACAGTCAGCCCGCTCACAGTCAGCACGACGAACCGTTCCCCGACTGATCCGGTCCGGCAGAAACAAAAGATTTAAGAAAGACGCGCCATATGGCGCGTCTTTTTTACTGCAGAGTGCAGCTGACTTTTTAGAGCAGGGATCGGATCACTTTTCGTAAAGATAGGAGAGATCCACCGTTTCCGAAATGTCCTCGTCGCTGAAGTTGTCGAGATTTATGACGGAGAGGGAGTCGCCTTTTTCTGCAGAGTCCTTTGCATCGGGGTTTTCAGGCCCGGCTTCATTTTCATGGAGCTTTTCAAGATCGACTACAGGGAGTTCCTTGTCATCCTCGCCGCCTGCAGGACCGCTGTAGCGGGCTCTGACGGGGACGGTTCCGCCTGAGGTCTGGACGTTGTCAATGGAAAGGATGTCGTCAGGTTCCTGGGCTTCATCTTCCTGAGTCTCCCTGGAGGAAGCCTCATCATCGGGGGCGGGGCTCTCATCGGCGGTCTCGCCGCGGCTCACGGCCTCATCGACAGTTATTACCTCGCTTACTTCCTCCGCGTCAGCCTCCGCGTTATCGTCCTCGGGAAGATCAAGGAGCTCGTCGGGGCCTTCGGGCAGAGGAGCGTGTTTTTTGCGGTACGAGCGGATGATCAGTGCGGCAGCTATGGCGAGTATAAGGGCGCCGAGGCTGCAGAGCGAGATCAGTATACCGGTCGAAAAACCTGCGGGCGAGTAGCTCATTTCGATAGTATGCTCGCCGGCTTCAAGAGGAAGAAGTATGAATGCGTCGGAGAATTTCTCCGCTTCGGTCTTTACGCCGTCGACCTTTATCGTCCAGCCATCGTCATAGGGGATGGACATAAAGAGCGAACCGTCCTTTGCGGCGCTGACAGTTCCCGAGAGCGAGGTCTCGCCGAGAGTGCTCACAAGCTTTGTAAGCTTGAAAGGCTCGTCGGCAAGCTGCTCGTAGAGAGCAGCAAAGGCTTCGTCGTCAAAGCTGTACGCGGTGGCGCGGAAATCCTCCTCGTCGTCACAGGTGAGGATTATGTCGGCTCCGGAGCTGACATAGCCCAGATCCAGAAGATAATTGTGCTTAAGATCCGAGAAGGTCTTTGTCTCGTCGCCGATCGTTGCGGTGACAGACGTAATGGAGTTGTTTTCTACGTGTACGAAAACATGCGCCCTGGCGGTGACTGTGGTGGTATATTCGCTGCCCGAGGAGCTTCCCGGAATAGAGCGCAGCAGATCAGGTCCTTCGTTCAGGATATTTGCCAGCGAGTTCTGCGCCTTGACAGGATTTGAGGAGGGGTATGCCCACAGCTCATTGGCGTCCGAGGGTATCATAAAGCCGAGCGGGAGAGCATAGCTGTTTTCGTAGATATAGGCTCCGTCCTTCTCGCCGGCGAGAGTATAGCCCTCGCCCAGGTCCAGCGCGCGGTCCGAGAGCAGGAAGCGCACGCCGAGCATGCTGTCGGCGAGCGGCGTCGCTCCGGCGTGCGAGTAAGCGTTCACGCTGGCTTTCATTCCCATCTTTTTATAGAAGGCTCTCAGCGCGTCGGGGGCGGTGGAGGAGAAAAGCGAAGCCGAGGCGTAGCCTGTCCACGGTCCGTCGTTGTTCGTCAGCGTCTTTACTTTTTCCGTGCGGAAAAAGCTGCCGTCGGACACGTCGCGCAAAAGCTGCTGGTATTCAAATTTTTTACCTATATAGGTATTTCTGTTGGAGGTATGGACGCTCGTGATGGCGGTATTGACGCCGAGCTCAACTATAAGCACGGCGCTCATGAGCGCTATAGCGGTGAAAAATCTGGCTTTGCCGCTCTTGTAGATATACAGGCACAGGCAGTAGAGCGCCACAAAGAGCAGCGTGATATAGTAGGCATAGAGCGGGACCTCCTCGGTGACTCCGACGGTCTGCTGGAGGAGCAGGATAAAGCCCGCTGCTCCGAAAAAGATGC
This sequence comes from uncultured Lachnospiraceae bacterium, assembly GCA_946623295.1. Taxonomy (GTDB): domain Bacteria; phylum Bacillota; class Clostridia; order Lachnospirales; family Lachnospiraceae; genus UBA3774. The sequence continues at coordinate 11,654 of CAMOQY010000014.1, forward strand.
CGGCGAGTTTGCCCTTTGTGAGCCCTTTAAAGCCCTTGTAGCCTTCAAAGCACATGGAAAGGATCAAAAGCGTGTACAGGAAAGACTGCCTCGCGGGGAGCGAGTTGGGCAGGCGCATGCCGTGCCAGATATAATTCGGGATATTCAGAGAGAAGCTCGCCAGCATGACAAAGAGGATGATCGTCTTTACGATCTTTTCCTTGTAATTGATCCGGCGGTTCATGTAGTACATGGGGAGGAAGACAAGGGTGGCCGCGCCGGAATAGATATTGGGCCAGTGCCCCAGCCCGACCTCGCATTTCACCGCTGTCAGATGGCGGGCGCTTACCTCAAAGAGCGAGCAGTACTGCTCCCAGGATTTGGGAAGCTTTGCGAAAAGTCCGCCCACGGAGTCCCAGAGAGTCGCCGTGACCTCGCCGGAGGCGGAGGTGGAGGCATAGGTAGTCATGAGCTCCAGCGCTGCAGGGAGCACGATAAACATAGTCAGCCCGCCTGCTATCAGAGAGAAGAGTCCGAAGAGGCCGATCTCCTTAAGATAATCCGTAAATCTCTGAGCCGGCTCCATAAAGAGCAGACCGGTAAAATAGATCAGCGCGAAGATGCAGAGCATGATGCCGATATAGTAGTTGGTCAGGATCGCGAGCGCCATGGAGCCGCAGTACACCCAGGGCTTGTGCTCGTACACGAGCTTTTCAAGACCGAGTATGATGATCGGCGCGAGCAGGAAGCAGTCGAGCCACATGATGTTCCAGCTGTACGCCGCCATATAGCCCGAAAGCGCGTAGCAGAGCGCGAAAAACGTAATGCCGAGATTGACGGTGCGGTGTTTGATGCTGAGATATTTTGCGAAGGTATAGCCTGAAAGACCGATCTTCAGGATTATCATGATAGTGATATACTCGATGATAAAGCTGTCGGGTATCAGGAAAAGCAGCAGCTGCGACGGGCACATCAGATAATAGGCGATGATGGCAAGATAATTTGACCCAAGACCTATATCCCAGGCGTATGTCAGACTCTCGCCGGACTTGAGCCGCGAGGCGAGATTCGTGTAAAACGGCGCGTACTGATGATAGAGGTCGGTGCGCAGAAAGCTGGAGCTTCCGAAGGGATATATCCCCTTGCCTGCGCAGATGCCGAGCATGATAAGTACCGGCAGCACAAAAGCCATTATGAGCGGAAGTCTGGCGTCCAGACCCTTTTTCGTCTTTCTCTTACTGTCCTTCATCTGAAGTCTCCTTCTTAAATATGATGAATTTGCTGAAAATATAGTTGGTCACGATCACGAAAACAGCCGCGATCAGCTTCATTATCGCGTCTCCGGCGCCGAGAAGCTCGACCGTCAGCATCAAAAAGCCCGATTCGATCCCGAGCGAGGCCACCCTTGCGCCTGCAAAGAGGCCTATCTCGCGCAGGAGCGCGCGCGCGGATCTGTCCTTGCTCCGGAACACCCAGAACTTGTTGATGACAAAGGCAGAAGCCACCGCGGCTATCCATGCCAGCACGTTTGCGACGGCATAGTGAATGACGAGCCTGAGAGGGTAGTAGACAGCCCAGTTGACCAGAGTCGTTATGATTCCTGCGGCGACGTAGGTCACGGTCTCGCGGTTGATCAGTTTTTTCAGTCCGCCGGGCAGAGCCATCGCAGCCTCCATAATCACATAATCTTAATTATTTTATTACATAATAAGGAAAATATCAATATAAGAGACCTGCAGGATGCGCGGATCAGCCAGGGACGCGGCGCCCGGGCCTGCACGCCGGAACCATGCGGACAGGTATTGTTTTTATTGCTTTTTTGAATTGTTTTCATCGAAAAAAACCGAGGCAGTTTTACTTGACCTCGGGGCAAAACTTGTTTATCCTTTATATGTTGCATTTTATCCAAAAATCATAAGGAGTATAAGGACATGAAGTTTATTCATTTAGTCGCAGAAGCGCAGGATCTGCTTTCCGAAGGCCTTACAAACATGCTTATCGGTCTGACGGTCGTATTTGCGGTTCTGATCCTGCTGAGCCTGATCATCTGGGCTTTCAAACTCATCGGAAAGATCGGAGGAGGAGCCGAGACTCCCGCCGAGAAAGCTCCTGCAGCGCCGGCCTCAGCCCCCGCTCCTGCTCCCGCAGCCGCGAAAGGCCCCGGGACGATGGCGGAAAGCGACCTTAATATCGAAGGCAGTATCGACGGAGATACCGCCGCTGTAATACTCGGGGCTGTTGCCCAGGAATGCGGAGGAAACTTCAAGGTTACCTCCATCAAGAAAATGTGATCCGAGGAGGAAAGAAAATGAGCACTTACAAAGTAACCGTTAACGGAGTTTCCTATGAAGTCGAAGTCCAGCCCGTAGGCGCACCGGCAGCCCCCGCGCCGGCCGCAGCCCCCGCAGCAGCTCCCGCAGCCTCCGGCTCAGCCGGCAGCGTACGCGTTGAGGCTCAGGTCGCAGGCAAGATCTGGAAGATCGTTGCAACGCCCGGCCAGGCTCTTTCTGCAGGCGATTCCATCGTCATCCTTGAATCCATGAAGATGGAGATCCCCGTAGTTGCTCCTTCCGACGGCACTCTTGCCACTATCGAACTCAAAGAGGGCGATCCCGTAGAAGTCGGATATCTGATCGCGACCATGAACTAAAAGGAGAGAGAATATGTCGTTTGCTGAGACACTGAAAAATCTCCTCGATCAGACTGCGTTTGCCACACTTACCTGGGGCAACTACGTAATGATCCTGGTTGCGTGCGTATTGCTTTTCCTCGCTATCAAGAAGGGCTTTGAGCCGCTTCTGCTCATCCCGATCGCATTCGGAATGCTGCTTGTCAATATCTACCCGCCCATCATGAGCGACGGAAGCGACGGCAACAGCGAGGGTCTTCTTCATTTCTTCTACAGACTTGACGAGTGGGCGATCCTGCCTTCACTCATCTTCATGGGCGTCGGCGCCATGACGGATTTCGGTCCGCTGATCGCGAATCCGGTCAGCTTCCTTATGGGAGCCGCTGCTCAGCTCGGTATCTATGTGGCTTACTTCCTGGCCGTGGGCGCAGGCTCTCTCGGACTTCTTGGCGAGGGCATCGATCCCAGCAGAGCTGCCGCAGCTATCTCCATCATCGGCGGAGCCGACGGCCCTACTTCGATCTTCCTGGCTTCAAAGCTCGGCCAGACCGCGCTGCTGGGAGCGATCGCGGTGGCGGCGTACTCGTATATGTCGCTCGTCCCGATGATCCAGCCGCCCATCATGAAGCTTTTCACCACAAAGAAAGAAAAGCTTATCAAGATGGGGCAGCTCCGTCCTGTCTCAAAGCTTGAGAGGATCCTTTTCCCCATCGTCATCACGATCGTGGTCTGCATGATCCTTCCCTCTACCGCGCCTCTGGTAGGTATGCTGATGCTCGGCAACCTCTTCCGTGAGTCCGGTGTGGTACGCCAGCTGACAGAGACCGCGTCCAACGCGCTCATGTACATAGTCGTTATCATCCTTGGTACCTCGGTCGGCGCCACTACTTCCGCGGAGTCGTTCCTGAATCTGTCCACCCTGGTCATCGTGGGCTGCGGTCTTATAGCTTTTGCCTTCGGTACTTTCGGCGGCGTCATGCTTGGCAAGCTCCTGTGCAAGATCACGCACGGCAAGATCAATCCTCTGATCGGTTCCGCCGGCGTTTCGGCAGTGCCTATGG
>CAMOQY010000015.1 GCA_946623295.1 uncultured Lachnospiraceae bacterium
CTGAGAGATGGAAGAAATGACGTTCTTCAGGGCGGTGTATACGGCTGCCTCGATGCGCTCCTCGGCACGCTCCTCCACAGCGTCCAGAGTACGGAGATACTTCACCGGATCCGTGACCTTCCAGAGCACGTAGTTATCTGCGATCATGGACTTCTTATCTCTGGTGATGACGTCCGAGAGCGGCACATCGTAGAGCTTCGTGGCCTTGCTGATGGTGCGGATGCTCTGGAGGAAAGGAACCTTCATATTGAGGCCGGGCTCCTCGACTACCTTTACTACTTTGCCGAACTGCTGGATAGCGACATATTCATTGGGCTGGACCGTGTAGAGCGAGCCTGTCAGGCCGACCGCCGCAAGTATGACTACCAGAGCAATGATAATGATTGCCTTTTTGTTCATTTTATGCCGCCTCCTTTCAGTTAAATGCATCAAGCGGGAGTATCTGCTCGCTCTTTCCGTCGGTGATGATCACCTTTGCGTCGGGCAGGACAGATTCTATCGTCTCATAGAAAAGCCTCTGCCTCGTGATCAGCGGATAGAGCACATACTGCTCATAGGTCTTGTTGAATCTGACGACCTGGCCCTCGGCCTCGGCGATACGGGCTTCCTTCGTGGCCTCGGCTTCCTGTACGATGCGGTCTGCCTCAGCTTCTGCGGCGGGGATCTGCTCGTTCTGATACTGCTTCGCGTTATTGACGGCAGTGTCCTTTCCCTGCTTCGCGGTCTCGACGGCCTTGAATGCCTGACTGATCTCCTCCGTCGGAGGCTCGGCGTCCTGAACGGTGATATTGACTACTTTCAGTCCGATATTCTGCTCGGCAAGCGCGGCCTGCATTTTTTCTTTGACGGTCGCCTGGATCTGCGATTTGCCGGTAGTCATAGCCTCGTCTACCGTATAATCGATCACGGTGGAGCGGATGGCCGCAAGCGCGATGTTTTTAAGGATATATTCCGGCTGCTCGCTGGCGTACAGATACGCGACGGGATCCGAGACCTGATATTCCATATAGAAGTCGATATCTATCAGATTAAAATCCGACGTGATCATGATGCCGTCCGTATCGACCGTAAAAGCCTGTCCGTCGCCGTCCACTACGTACCCTATACCTGTACCGTGGATGGTGGTGTCCACTTTTGTCACGGTCTGAACGACAGGTATCTTGAAATAGAGGCCTGCTGTGTCGGTCCTCTCAACTTTGCCGAAAGTCTTTACCACTGCGATCTCCTGCTCACCGACCCGGTAAAACGAGCCGAAAACTATAAGCAGGATGACCACCAGGCAAAAGACCGGCAGGATCCATTTTCTGTTGATCTTCATGATGTGTTCCTTTCTGTAAAGCTCTGTCGGCTTTATTGTACTTCAGATCTTACTCTAGTTAAAGAGACAAATACATGATGACATAAGAAAAATAGACCCTGCTATCCTTCCGGCTTGACCATTCCCCCCTGTTATCCTAAAATATAAGAACAAAAAAGGAAGAGATAAATGAGCAGGATTGAAGCAGCAAATCAATTCGAATATGCCCTGAAAGCGGGCAAAAAATACTACAGGGACGCCATCCTCAGAGGAGAGTATCCCTTTCCCACGGTGCTTGACGAGATCGTCGACGAGAACCGCATCGCATCAAGGGTAAGCATAGGTCTTACCGATATCCCGTCAGATTACATTAAAGGCACCAAGACGGCAGGACGCACGTCTGCACTGGCCGGGAACTTTATGCCGCTCCTCGACGCCGATACCGAGTTCGGAACAAAATGGATCAGTCTGTGCGAGGCACATCTCGGCAGCCAGGGCATACACGACCCCATACTCTGCTACGAATATATGGGCCGATTCTATGTGCAGGAAGGGAACAAGCGCGTCAGCGTACTGCTGAGCTTCGACGCCCCGACCGTTCCCGGCATAGTCACCAGACTGATTCCGGAGTACTCGTCGGACCATGAAGTGATGGTTTACTATGAGTTTCTTCATTTTTACGAGCTGACCGGACTGTACGGCATCACCATGAAGCACCGCGGCGAATACGCAAGACTCCTGGCGGAGCTGGGCATGGACGACGATCATGTGTGGACGGAGGACGAGCGCAGGCGTTTCCGTTCCGGATACACCAAATTCAAGAGGATCTTCTATCAGGTAAAGCCCGCGAATCTGATGACCGCCACTGCAGAGGCACTTCTCGTCTGGCTGCGCGTATTTAGATTCTCAGATATCAAGGAATTCACCGACGAGCAGCTCGCCGCCGAACTGCGCACGCTGATGCCAGACATCAGGGCGATCGACGAGGGCGAGAGCGTGGAACTCTCGACAGGCCCCGACGAGAAGCAGCAGAGCCTGCTCGGCAAGCTTTTCGGCGGAAAAGCCACGGTAAAGGCAGCTTTCATCTATCCGACCGACCCCGTATCCAGCCCGTGGAGCCGCGCGCATGAGCAGGGAAGGCTCTACGCCGGAGAAAAGCTCGAAGGAAGAGCCGAGACACGTGTATACACCTGCTCCGACGGCGGGTACCTCACCTCCATGGAACAGGCGGCAGATGACGGAGCGGACATTATCTTTGCCACGACTCCCCCGATGATAGACGCCTGCCGCAACATAGCGCTCACGCGCAAGAATATTAAAGTCCTTAACTGTGCCCTCTCTCAGTCATATACCGGGGTGCGTACCTATTATGCGAGGGCATACGAGAGCAAATTCATCACCGGCGCGATAGCCGGAGCAATGACGGAGAACGACACCGTAGGCTATATCGCGGACTATCCCATATTCGGGACCATTGCCTCCGTAAACGCTTTTGCGCTGGGACTCCGTGCGACGAATCCGAGAGCCAGAGTCGCCCTCAGATGGACGTGCCTGCCCGGCGAACCGTCAGCCGAATTCCTTTCCTCCGGGATCCGCGTGATCTCCAACCGCGACACGCTTGATTCCGGCAAACCCGGCTGGGCCGAAGGCAGAGGTACATATATGTATCTGGACGACGGCACCGTACAGCCACTGGCTATCCCCACATGGAACTGGGGCAGATTCTACGAGAAGACCATCAAGCTGCTGCTGCACGGCACATGGGAGGAGCCTCAGGACGGGCACTCCGTCAGCTACTGGTGGGGAATGGACAGCGGTGTGATTGACATCAGTCTGGACGATTCTCTGCCCGACGGCGTCAGGTCTCTGGCGATGGCACTTCGCAGCGGCATCATCTCTGGACAGATCGAGCCGTTCAGGACCCGTATCGTCGATGATCACAGCATCCTGAGAAACGACGGCAGCTCGTCGCTGGATATGGACAGCATTTTGAACATGGACTGGTTCTGCCAAAACGTGGACGGCAGAATACCGTCATTTGACGAGCTGCTGCCCATGTCCAGAGATCTCGTGCGTGTCCTGGGCATCTACCGCAGCAGCCTCCCTCCGGAAAAAGACAAAGAAGAACAGATATGAGACTACTACTGCTTGCAGATACAGAAGACCCCTCCCTGTGGGACTACTACACTCCGCAGAAGACCGCGGGAGTGGACCTCGTCATATCCGCAGGGGACCTTAAGGGACCGTACCTCTCCTTCCTCGTCACGATGGTGAACCGGCCTCTGCTCTACGTCCACGGCAATCACGACTCATCATACGAGAAGTGGCCTCCCGAGGGCTGCGACTGCATCGACGACGAGCTCGTGACAGTAAAGGGGCTTCGGATCCTGGGCCTGGGAGGGAGCCAGATCATCAGCGACGGGTATTACTACTCCGAAAAAGACATGCGAAAGCGCATCCGCCGCCTGCGCAGGAAGATCAAAAAAGCCGGCGGCGTGGACATCGTCGTCACACACTCTCCGGCTCTCGGATACGGCGACGAGGACAATCCCTCACACCGCGGATATGAGGCGTTTCTGGAACTCATAGATGAATTCCGTCCGCGCTTTTTTATCTATGGACACGTGCATGAAAGCTACAGCCACGAATTCACGCGCCGGCTCAGCCGGGGCGATACCACGCTGATCAACGCCAGCGGCAAGTATTTTCTGGATATCTGAGGAGCACATGCGGTCCTCTTTATACATCCGCAGCTATCTCGTACAGATCGCTTTCCCTGAACTGAAGTGAATAGAGTTTTTTGTAGGTACCGTCCGCAGCCATAAGCTGCTCGTGAGTACCTCTCTCCGTGATGCGCCCGCCGAGGACCACTGCGATCTCGTCTGCATTGCGGATAGTGGAGAGACGGTGTGCGACCACGAGGGTGGTACGGCCCTTGCACAGCTCGTCGAGAGCCTGCTGGATCAGGACCTCTGTGGTATTGTCAAGTGCGCTCGTAGCTTCATCCAGTATCAGGATGGCAGGATCCTTGAGAAAGACCCTGGCTATGGACAGGCGCTGCTTCTGACCGCCCGAAAGCTTCACGCCTCTCTCTCCTATCTCGGTGTCATATCCATGTTCGAGGGTCATGACGTAATCGTGGATATTGGCTCGCTTTGCCGCCTCGACGACCTCCTCATCTGTGGCGTCCGGTCTGCCGTAGAGGATATTCTCACGTATAGTTCCGACGAAGAGGAACACGTCCTGCTGGACTATGCCTATATTCCTGCGGACAGAGTCCAGGGTGAGGGTGCGGATGTCGTGTCCGTCGATCAGAATGCTTCCGTCACCTTCGCCGAGTTTGTAGAAATTCGGCAGCAGATGACACATCGTAGTCTTGCCACCACCCGAAGGACCTACGAGAGCAAGCTTTTTGCCGCGCTCGATCCTCAAGTCTATATCGTGAAGGATCTCGTGTGAATCGTTATATGCATAGCTTACATGGCGAAACTCTATATCTCCGTGTACGTTTTCAAGCGGGGTCGCATCCGCCGCGTCCTGCTCGGGCTGCTCGTCCATGATCTCGGCGAAACGTTTGAAACCGCTGACACCGTTCTGGAATTGCTCCATGAAATTGATCAGCGTATTGACCGGGTTGATAAAGAGGTTCACCGAAACGATGAACGTGGAATAGTCTCCGAAGGATATCCTGTCCGCATACAGGAACAGACCTCCCGCGATCAGGATTATCACATTGAAGATATCAGTGATGAATGCAGCGGACGAAAAGAATCTGGCCATGGCCGAATACGCATGACGCGAGGCCTCCACGAACTGAGAATCGCCCTCGGCGAATCTGTGAATCTCGGTATCGTAATTGGTATACGCTTTTGTCACACGGATGCCTGTGATGCTGCTCTCGACGGCAGCATTGATCACGGCGTTGCTCTTGCGGCGCTCGTCGAAAGCGCGTCTCATCTGCCTGCGGAAATGCAGCGTCACAAAGAAAAGTATCGGCACGCAGGCAAAGATGATCAGCGTCAGATAGATATTGATCGTACACAGATAGATGAAAGAGAGAATGATCATCGTGGAGCTGATGAGAATATTCTCCGGACCGTGGTGCGCAAGTTCGGCGACTTCAAAAAGATCGCTGGTGATGCGCGTCATGATCCTGCCGGTCTCATGATCGTCAAAAAAGCTGAACGGGAGCCGCTCCAGGTGCTCAAAGAGATCACGCCGCATCTGCGACTGCATCTTCACGCCGATCATATGGCCGTAATACTGTACGAAATATCTCAGCAGCATCCTTATGATATACAGGATCAGGATCGCGATACCCGCAATGACTATAGTACTGTACATCTTCTGAGGGATGTAGATGTTCAGCATTCTGTTCGTGACGATGGGATAGAGCATACCCAGCACCGAGATCATCAGTGCTGCGAGCATGTCGAGCGTCAGCATCTTCTTATGCGGTTTATAATAACTGAGAAATCTTTTAAACATATCGCTGCAGGCAGGTAACTCCCTTACTTTCTCTGCAATAAAAAGGAACGGTTCACGTCCACGCCCAGAGCATCAGTCCGATGACTATGGCTCCGGCAACTATAAAGATCAGCACAAGAAGCAATCCGGCGGAAAGTGCCCCGAGGACCCATGCGGCGTTCTCGCCTTTAGTCTCGCGCTGCTCCCACGGACGAAACTTACCTGCCTCGCCGGGTTCCATGATGACGCCGTCCTCCTCAACATATTCCGGACCAGCTGACGAGGCGGACGCGCTGCCACCCCCGGTGATCGGCTCCGCATTTACGGCAGGCTCACCGGAGCCGCTTTCGTCACCCTCTTCGCGCAGAAAAGGCTCGATAGGCTCACTCACCTCATCGTCATACCTGTTGGGCATAAAAAGATTGCGGCGGCGGACGCCGCTCATATCGGCGATCGTTCTTCCGTCATCATCATCGTATATGCGTTTTTTCTTTTCTTTTTCAGCCATGATCTTTGTATTCCAATATGTTTCCGACCGCTTTTGCAGTCAGCGCGGCGCACGGCTACGAAAAAAACAGCAAACCGGACTCGTTCGTACGTCCGGACAGCTGCAACGGGCGGATCGGTCTGCGGAAAAAACGACGGACTGCACCGCAGTCCGTCATATAAGTCACATTCAGGCGTTGATATCCGGAACGTCATCATAGAGATGGCAGTTCACGAAATGTCCGGGCTCGATCTCCTTCTGGACAGGCGCAACACTCTTGCAGCACTCCATGCAGTTCGCGCAGCGGGTGTGGAACTTGCAGCCCTTTGGAGGATTCGCCGGCGAAGGGATCGATCCTTCCAGAACTATACGGTTCATCTTGACCGTAGGATCCGGGATCGGGATAGCCGAGAAGAGCGCCTTGGTGTACGGATGGAGCGGGTTGCGGAAAATATCCTCAGTCGAACCGTATTCCACCAGGCTTCCCAGATACATGACGCCGACTGTATCCGAAATATGCTCCACGACAGACAGATCATGCGAAATAAACAGATAAGTCAGATTCCTCTTCTCCTGAAGTTCCTTGAGCAGATTGATGATCTGCGCCTGAATGGAAACATCCAGAGCGGAAACAGGCTCATCGCAGACCACAAACTCAGGATTCAGCGCCAGCGCGCGCGCAATACAGATACGCTGTCTCTGTCCGCCGGAAAACTCATGAGGATAGCGGTCCTTGTGGAAAGGCTGCAGGCCGCAGTCATCCATGACCTGATCGATATAGTCATTGTACTCCTCGCGGGAGACCAGACCGTGCTCTCTCACCGCCTCGCCGATGATCTCGCTGACGGGCATACGCGGAGAAAGCGAGGAAAAAGGATCCTGGAAGATGATCTGCATCTTGGGACGCATCGCTCTCATCTCTTTGTTGTCCAGATCATAGACCTCGCGTCCGTTGAAAAGCACCTGGCCTCCGGTCTTCTCGCCGGAAAGACGCAGGATCGTGCGTCCGGCCGTGGTCTTGCCGCAGCCCGACTCTCCCACGAGACCCATGCAGGAACCGCGCTTCAGATTAAAAGTAATGCCGTCCACGGCCTTGACATAGCCGACGGTATGAGAGATCAGACCGCCCTTGACCGGGAAATACTTCTTCAGGGCATTTACCTGAAGAATATAGCGATCATCAGGCTCTACGGGGTCAAAAGTATTGTCAATACGGAGTCTGTCCTTTGCTTCACTCATCGTTCCTGACCTCCTCGCAGAATCTGTAGCAGCTTACCTTGTGGGTATCCGAAAGGCTGATCTCGCAGGGATACTCGCCGTCACATTTAGGAAGACGCATCTCGCAGCGATCCCTGAAATAGCAGTAATCGGGCATATTTACGGGGTTCGGTACCTTTCCGGGGATGGAGTAGAGCTTGTCCACTCTCTTGCCCACGACGGGTTTTGAGGCCATAAGACCTATGGTATAAGGGTGCGCGGGATTTGCGAAAATCTCCTGCGCAGTACCTTTCTCGACGATCCTTCCCGAATACATGACCACCACGTAATCCGCCATCTCAGCGATAACGCCAAGGTCGTGGGTGATGAGCATGATGGAGGAATTGATCTTGTCCTTCAGATTGCGGAGCAGATCGAGGATCTGTGCCTGGATCGTAACGTCCAGAGCGGTAGTCGGCTCATCGGCGATGATAAGCTTGGGGTTGCAGGCCAGAGCCATTGCGATCATGACTCTCTGGCGCATGCCGCCCGAAAGCTCATGAGGATACATCTTTGCCACGCCTCTGCTGTTGGCGATGCCTACCATCTCCAGAAGCTCGATAACACGCTCGTTCAGCTGCGACTCCGGGACCTTGTCGTAGTTATGAAGATCCAGGACCTCCCTCAGCTGATCGCCGATCTTGAAGACGGGATTCAGACTGGTCATGGGTTCCTGGAAGATCATCGAGATCTCGTTGCCGCGGATCTTCTGCATGGCCTCAATGGGAGTCTTTGCGATATCGATGGCCTTGTCGCCGCGGTTAAAACGGATCTCTCCGCTGACGATCTGACCCTGCGGACGCTGAAGCAGCTGCATGATTGAAAGACTGGTAACGCTCTTTCCGCAGCCAGACTCACCCACAACGCCTATGGTCTTGCCTGCGGGAACGTCAAAAGATATGCCGTCAACCGACTTGACCGTGCCTACATCGGTAAAGAAATAGGTGTGAAGCCCTTCGATCTCGAGGACGTTTGCCGGATCCTTCATCTCAGTGCTGTACTCGGACTCGGGGACGTTCTTTCTCTTGTGCTGTTTCTCAAGCTTATTGGTGATCTTGCGGTTTTCTTTGGATATCCTTCTGGATTCCTTCGCCGAAAGATAGCCTTCTTCTTTTTTCTTTGCCATTATCCTCGCCCCCTTTACCGTTTCATCTTAGGATCAAAAGCGTCGCGCAGACCGTCGCCGACCAGATTGAAGGCAAGAACGGTGGCCAGCAGCAGCACGCCGGCAGGGATCCAGACAAAGAGATAATTCTGAAGTACGTAAGTATTGTTTACATCGTTGATGATATTACCCCAGGATGCGAAGGGGAACTTAACGCCCAATCCGAGGAAGGACAGCGACGATTCCGTAAGGATCGTTCCGCCCAGACCCATGGTGACTGAGACGATCGTCTGAGGCACGACGTTGGGGATCAGATGCTGGAAGATCCTGCGCTTTACAGAAAGGCCTGTGGCTTCGGTAGCGGTCATAAACTCCTGCTCGCGCAGCGAAAGGATCTGTCCGCGGATCATACGGGCAAGTCCCGGCCAGCCCAGAACACCGAGGATGAGCATCAGATAGACCATTCTCACGCCTGGTTTGACTCCCGCATTGTCCATTGCCGCACCAAGTATAATAATGATCGGCATGGAAGGGATACAGTAGAAAATATCCACTATACGCATGATCAGGTTGTCCACCCAGCCTCCGAAATAACCTGAGATACCGCCCAGGATAAGAGCGATGACCGTAGCAATGATCTCGACGATAAAGCCGATCATCAGCGACACACGTCCGCCGTACATCAGACGCGTCAGCACGTCCATGCCGTATTTATCGGTGCCGAGCCAGTGCTCTGATGAAGGCGCTGAATACGTATCGTAAACTCTCGTCGAGGTAGCCTGGGTGATAGTCCACTTTGTGGTCTGCGGATCGAATTTCAGAGCATACTCATGCTCTACCTTATCCACGTCCGTAAAGACAAATTCGGTATTGCCGGCATTTATCTCCTCTACCACCTGCTCTTTAAATTCGCGCGTCAGGAAGACGTCGCCCATAAGCGGCTGGATATTATAGGTGCTGATAAATCCGAAATCCTTGCCGTCAAGTGTGACGTTGCCGTCGGAATCGACGTTGTAATTCTTACCTCCGGCTGAAAAGCTGCTCTGGTTGTTAAGGAAAGCCTTTAAAGCCTCATACTGAGTCTCAAAACCAACCTCGGCTCCCTGTTCGACTATATTGAAGATAGGTCTGAAAGCCATTCCCACCTTGGTACCGTCAGGCAGCGCCGCGGAGTAGAGGCCGTCGCCGTCCTCGGAAAGGGTGTAGGTGGTGCCGTCCCACTCAAAGGTATCCTGGTGAGTATTGATCGCAAGCAGCATCTTGGCCTGGACCATGTTTCCGAAATCCTGACCCTCGGCGCCCTTGTAGCGCAGCTCGACGTTTTCTATAGCGCTCGCGAACTCTTTCTGCTGCATGTCATAACGGTAGAAAAGCTCTGACTCGCCGTAAGGGGTCAGCAGACCTCCGAGGAACGAGAAAATGAACATTAATATGAGCACGATCATTCCGACCACAGCCGTACGGTTGCGAAGGAAGCGCTTTATGACCATTGCGCCGGGCGAAAGGACCTTGACGCGGCGGTCATCATTGAGTGAATACTGCTCTCCGGAGACTTTTTCCTGTTCTGCATCGCGGATGTTTTTATCTTCTGCCATTGCTTCTGTCTCCTTTCATTAAGATACTCGTACTCTGGGATCGACCACAGCGTACAGGATATCGGCCAGCAGATTGCCCAGGAGGGCAAGCACCGCCGAGAATGTCATATAGAACATGGAGAACGGAATGTCTCCGGCTGTCATCGCGTAATATGACGCATAGCCTATGCCCTGGATGGAGTACATGGTCTCAGTAAAAAGAGCGCCTCCAAAAAGTCCGGGAAGCGAGCCGCCCAGGAACGTGACCAGAGGTATAAGCGTATTGCGGAAAGCATGCTTGTAGATGACCTTGTGCTCGGAAAGGCCCTTTGCCCTTGCCGTACGGATATAATCGGCGTTCAGGACCTCGAGCATATTTGTACGGACGTAACGCATCAGCGAGCCTATGCTGATGAGCACGAGTGTTACGATGGGAAGCACCATGTGGTTTACACGGTCCAGGAACTGCTGCCACGGCGTCATCTGCGCGTAGTCCCTGCTTATGACGCCTATGAGGTCAAACCAGCCCAGATTCATGCAGAATACCAGCTTGAGCAGCGCTATAAGGAAGAACGTGGGCAGAGACATGCAGGCTATGGCGATGACCGAGATCGTATAGTCTGTCTTTGAATACTGCTTCCTCGCGGCGATAATGCCGAGCGGGATGGCGATGAGCCACTCAAAGAACATGGAGATGGCACTCATATAGAAGGAGATACCGATGGTCTCCTGGAATTTCTGGATAACGGGCATCGTGTACTGCCAGCTGTCGCCAAACTCTCCCTGGATCGCCTGACCCAGCCACTGGAAAAATCCTGCGATGATACCCTTGTCCATGCCGTATGCGGCTTCAAGCTGTACCATCCACTCCTCAAAGGATTTGGAACCGGGCTGTGTAGCCTTGGCTCTCGCCACATTTTCGATGTAGGATGTGGGGAGGCAGCGCATCAGGGTATAGATGATCAGGGCCACAAAGAACAGGATGACCACTGATAACAGGATTCGTTTGACAACGTATTTTAGTGTGTTCACTCGTTATACCTCCGTTCTCATTTTTTCCTGTTTTTGTAAAGAAGCTGCAAAAGGCTGCAGCGCCTTTATAAAGACGGGAAAACCGCAGGACAAAAGTCCCCTTTAGACAGGCATATCTGCCTCGTGCTTTTTAGGGCACGAGGCAGGCAGCCTGCATATTATTCAATTTCAGATGAAATCGAAAATAAGCTTGAAAGAATCAGTCCGGCTTAGTTCAGCTCGGTGTTCTGGATCTCGCTCATCCAGCCATAGAAGGTGGTGATGTCAGGAGTGATGGTATCCAGGTTGACACGCTCGGTGCTGAAGAGGACTGCGTTCTGACGCTGATAGGTAGGGATCTCGACAGCCTGGTCGATGATGATGTCAAGGCAAGTCTTGTAGACAGCCTTGCGGTAAGCCTGATCGGCAGAAGCGCGGGCCTCAAGGATCAGCTTATCGAGCTCGGCGTCAGCGATGGCGTACTGGTAGTTGGAACCGCCGGGGTTAGCGCCGCCGTTGGCTACGTCAGCGTAGTAGATCTGATACATATCAGGATCGGGAGTAGCGCCCCATGCAGCAGCCCAGATAGCAACGGACTGAGCGGAAAGAGCGGTCCACAGATCGGAAGAGTTGGACAGATCCTTGATCTTGAAGGTGATGCCGATCTCTTCGAATGCCTTCTGAGCCTCAGAGAAGATCATGAAAGCAGGATGATCGCCAACGCCGTCAGCGGGGATCCATGCCTCGACCTCAAGGGAAGCACCTGCGGGAGCGGCGGTAACCTTGCCGTTCTCTACGGTGAAGCCGGCCTTCTCAAAGAAACCAAGAGCGGCTTCCTTGGCGGCAGCGTACTTCTGCTCATCTGTCATGTCGGAGGTGTAGATATCGTTGCCGTTGACGTCAACGGAGAAAGCTACACGGTAGCCGTCATCAGAAGACTGAGGAGCAGCCCATGAAGTGTTGGAGATAGGGTAGTTGATAACGGAAGCGCGATCGCCGTAGTAGGAATCGATAGCGACGTCACGATAAACAGCCAGGATGGTGGCATAAGCCTTACGGAGAGCCTTGGACTCCTCGGAGTAAGGATCGTTGCCGACCTTCTGGACCTTGGCGCACTGGCCGATGTAGCCGTAGCCGAGGTTATCAACAGTGTTGGTGGTGATGACAGGACCTACGAGCTCGCCGCCGTTGGCCTCCTCGATAGCAGCGATGTTATCGGTGGAGAAGGAAGGATCAGCGATATCGATGGTACCGGTGATAATGCCGTTAAGCTTATCGCCGTCGTTCAGGCACTCAAGGAAGTTGATGTACTTGGTCTTGGGAGCGCCAAGGTAGTAGGTCTCGTTGGCTTCGAAGTTAACAACGCCGTCCTTGAACTGGATGAACTTGTAAGGGCCGGCACCCAGAGGCTGGGTGGTGACGGAACGGACGTGAGACAGGTCGCCCTTGTCAAATCCGAACTTGTTGTTCTCATAATCGTACTTTTCGGTCTCGCCGTAGTAGTGCATAGGAGCGACGACAATGCCGAGATGATAGATGGCGGTAGCATCAAACTTGTCCATGACTATGCGGAGAGTGTTGTCGCCGGTCTTCTGGATACCCGCGATGTTGGTAACGGGATCAGCAACGGTGACCATGTTAAGGGTGTAATCGGTAAGGTTGGGGAACAGATCATCGACGGTAGAACCGGCGTTCTCGGTATTGATCATGCCGGCGATATCAGCGCCGTATTTTTCCTGAAGAGCAGCGGCGAAGGACTCGATGGTGTTCTCGGCAGGCGAAAAGCCCCATGCGTCGGCAGCAGTCTGAACATCGTTGGCGTCAGCGGCATATCCTGCGCTTACGCAGTAGTCAACGATCTCCTGAGCAAGAGCGGCAGCTGCAGCATCATAGTCCGCCCAGAACTTGGTCTGAGTAGCCTCATCCCAAAGAGTGAAGTCTGCATTGTCGCGGCCGGCTTCAACAAGCAGGGTGGACAGAGCCTTCATATCGGAACGATAGGCTTCCATACCCTGGATGGGCTGAGCATAGAGAGTGGAGGATCCGTCGTAGGAAGGATCGCACAGAACGTACATTGAGAAGATAACATCGTCTACGGTGACAGGCTCGCCATCGGAGAAGGTGATATCATCACGAAGCTCGAAATCGTAGAAAACGGTTCCGTCAGCGTTCTGGGTAATGGTCAGGTCGGCAGGTCCGTAGTAGGTATAATCGGTGCCGTTGTAAGGACGGGTCTCACCGGTCTTGCCTTTCTCTACGATAGCGCCCTGACGGTCGGAGGTAAGCAGTGACATAGAAGTCATAGCATACACATCCTGATCATAGGCAGTCTCTGAGAAGAAAGGAGAGAACTTATTGCTGAAGGCTGAATAGCCAACAACCAGAGGAGTATCATCCTTAGCTTCCTGAGGTTCGGTAGCTTCACTTGAGCCTGCTTCGCTGGAACCAGCTGAAGCTGACGGCTCTTCGGTCCCGCCGCATCCTGCAAAGAGAGAAGCGGTCATGACCAGTGCAAGCAGAAGCGCCAGTACTTTTGACAACTTTTTCATTTTTTTTCTCCTTTTTTTATATTCTCGGGCATCAGCCCTGAGTAGGCATTTTATCGTCCTCTCCTGCCGTCTCAAGCGACCTGAGAGAACCTGAAGGCATCGAGGAAGCAAGCGGCGTCGCGCTCCATGATGACTTCTTTGCGTAAAGATGGTAGACCAGCGCGCTTATCCCGCACAGGCAGGCCATGACAGGCCGTATGAGCGAGAGAACTGCGCTCTCCGCAAGCCCGGCGATCACAAGATAGATGATCTCTTCTGCCGTCAGCGCAAAAGCAAAACAGGCAAGCAGCAGATAGAAAAGCGGTATCCTTGCGGTGGTCTTGTTGTAAACGTGCTCCCGGATGGGGTCTCCTCCCCAGGCGGTCTTCCATATATAGTACGCTCCCAGACCCGACGTAAAAAGGGTCCCGAGCCAGAATACTGCAGTAAGCGGATATCTGCTCACCGGAACGGAGGGAAGCACCTCCGGAACGACGGTCAAAACGAGCGTCAGTACTGCGGCAGCCAGGGAGAGACGAATAAATACCCTGTGGGCGTCCTTTCCGCCGTCAAAGCTGTAGAGCTTTCCGCGGTATTCATAGCCTCCCTTGCCATCGGGCTTGTAGTCGTTCAGGTATGCCCTGCGCCCCCGGCGTTTTTTTTCGGCCATCAGTCGATCCCTGTCAGGTCGTAGGCGTCAAGCCATTTCGCGGCTTTCCCGCAGACTCCCTTGAGGCACTCCTCGTCAAAAGGACTTGTGAGCCCGGCCTTTTCCAGCATTGCGGTAAATGTATCGCCGCCGCCCTGAGAGGTGTACGCCATATAGCGCTCCCAGGCCGCGCCGCGGTCCTCCTGGATCATCGCCCAGAACTCGAGCGCCACCGTCTGAGCCAGACAGTAATCTATATAGTAGAAAGGCGAGGAGTAGATGTGGTGCTGTCTCTGCCAGCCTTCGCCGTCCGCATAAAAAGGGATCTCCCCGTCCAGCTTCATCCACGGCATATACACGCCCAGAAGCTTTTTCCAGCAGTCGTGCCGCTCGCGCGGGCTCCAGTCGGGATTCTCATATACGAGGTGCTGGAAATGATCCACCATAGTGCCGTAGGGGATGAACTGCAGCGCTCCGGCCAGATGGCTGTAGCGGAACTTGCGGGTGTCGTCTCCGAAGAAAAGCTCGGCCCAGGGCCACGCAAAGAACTCCATAGACATGGAGTGGACCTCGCAGGCTTCCATAGTAGGCCAGATAGTGGACTCCGGCACGCGCTTCATATTGAGCCAGGACTCAAACGCATGTCCGGCCTCGTGGGTAACGGTCTCCACGTCCGCGGAGGTGCCGTTGAAGTTGGCGAAAATAAACGGCATATCGTAGTCGGCGAGCTCAGTGCAGTAGCCGCCGCCCTGCTTGCCCTCGGTAGAGAGCACGTCGAGCATCTCTCCCTCCAGCATCTGGCGGAAGAAACGGCTCGTCTCGGGTGAGAGCTCATCGTAAAACCTGCGTCCC